>JAFSYD010000088.1 GCA_017443685.1 Lachnospiraceae bacterium
CCCTCCCTCAGATAAAGCTGCGCCAGTCGTATCTTGCCAAACACGAATGCATCAGGCTGGTTTTGCAGCGCGGCGAGATTGAGATAAAGCTGTAAAAATATTTCGTCTACCTTTGCCCCGTTCAAAAGCAGGCCGGTCATGTTGTCCAGAGCCTCGTTATATTGTCCGCGCCAAACGGCGAGATATATGTTACCATAGCGACGGAGAAACAGTTTATCATTGATGTCACGGAGCAGGGGCTTGTCCGCCGAGAGTGCTCGCACCATTGCCGGAAGATCATACTTTTTGCTTTGCTCATTTTTGCGGAGCATATCCAACAAGATTGCAAGGACGGCTTCGGCGTCGTCGCGAAACAGCGCCTCTGCCAGAGCCGGCTTGGCTGCAAGCAGCGGAATGCGCTCCGGCGGAAAGGCCGGCGCGCACCGAGGCGTGAGCGCCGCAAGAATCGCAGGCAGCTCGTCCGGCGCGTTTTTTGCGTCATGGCAGGATATCGCCGCCGCAAGAAGCTGGTCGCGGCTTTGCAAAGTCTGCCGGACAGGAAAGGCGAAATTTACCTTTGTTGCTTCGCTCTCCGCTATGCGGCAGTATTCATGAAGCTTTTCTTCGCCGGAAAGGGCGGCGGTGTGCAGCACGTTCAAGGTATCCTTCACGGCATTAGCATAAACGGCAGAAAGGAAGATTCTGTTTTCCGCGTTGACAGCTCCGCATTTCCCTTGCAAATATTGCTCGGTTACATCGTGTAAAATGCG
This sequence comes from Lachnospiraceae bacterium, assembly GCA_017443685.1. Taxonomy (GTDB): domain Bacteria; phylum Bacillota; class Clostridia; order Lachnospirales; family Lachnospiraceae; genus RGIG4930. The sequence goes on from JAFSYD010000088.1 coordinate 750, forward strand.
GTCGGATTCTACACGGAACGGAAGGAACTGTGTGGATACGGAATGCTTCTGAACATAGTAGCGATGGTCTCTCCCGCTCAGGATACCCGCGCGCTTTGCTTGCGAAAACGCATACAGCGCATACAGCGTGTCCGATCCGTAAGGCATCGAGACGTTTTCCCCGCCAAACTCCCGGCGGGAAAGGGTACGGTATCTGTCCAAAAAACCGTCGAGAAGCCCGCGGCGGTACAGCTTTCCCCACACCTGCCGCATATGCCAGTGGTATTCCGGAAAGCGATCCGAAAAGCTCCGCGCATCTTCAAGCAGAATCGGATCGGGATGACTGACATCGCCCAGTCTTTTTCCGCTTTCCCCGTCGAGCATCTCCGTCCCGCATGCTACAATATCCAGTGTTTCTTTTTCGGCGAAAGCCACAGCTTTTTCCAGAAAGTCCGGCAAATATTCATCGTCTGCATCCAGAATACAAAAATATTTGAAATCTCCGAATTCCGGTGAGTCTCCTTTTTTATTTGTGAGTGACAAATCCAGCGCAAACGCGCTTTGATCCTCTTCCATATCGGTCTCTACATTGTTAATGCTGTTGCGCGTCAAAAGCACCCGGTTGTCCCGCGTGGCAAATGACCGGCAAATCTCCAATGTACGGTCGGTGGAGCCGTTATCCCGAATCATATAACCGATGTTCTGATAGGTTTGATTCAATACACTTTCGACTGTGCGGCATATGGTCGCCTCGGCGTTGTAAGCTCTCGTATAAACCCATACCTTTGGCTGCTGTGGCATAGCGCTGCTGCCCCCTCTGCTTGCCTTTCTGATTCATGTACCGGCGGTCTAAAGCTTGCTCAGCCGCATTTCAATCCGATCTTCCTCTCCCGGACGCAGAAATCCATTCAGGTTCATATTCAACCTGCCGCTCTCCCGGAAATGGTGAATGAAGCGGGCGGCAAAATCCAGAGCACGTTCTGAAAAACGATCTTCAACGGCAAGATAATTCCTTGAAAGTGAGACGCGGACGCCGACCTCGTCTGCCAATCGGAAAAAGCCCTCCAGATCCTCCGTGCTGTCGTTCACTCCGTCGAGCAGAATATACTTGAGCGATACCGGGCCGTGGCGTGCGTATTCCCGCAGATTGTCAGATACTCGCTCAAAAGCGTCAGCGCCCTTGACCCTGCGGAAGGTATCCCGCGTACCGGCATCCACGCTGCAAAAAATAATGCCGGACCGCTCCAAAGCACGAATCGCCTCCTGCTTCAGCAGGAAAGCATTGGTCAGGATCATAACCGGATATTCGGATATCTCGTCCAGAATACGACAGTCGATAGGGTCAATGGAGAATTCGCCCACG
>JAFSYD010000089.1 GCA_017443685.1 Lachnospiraceae bacterium
CCGGTGTCAAAGACGAAAAGGTCATGGAAAAGTACTATAAAGTCAAGTACGGTTACGATATGTCATGGGAGTCGTATGACGATTACCGCACATACAGCAACGGCTATTACGCGGTAGCGACCGGCGATGTGTGGAGCTATATCAAGGCGGACGGGACGTCCTCGAAGGTGCAGACGCTTACCTTTGCGTCAAGCGCCGGGGAGAACGGCACCCGCGTGATGTGCGGCGAAGAGGGCGGCGAGCTCGTGGACGCGGACGACGTGATCCTCGGGCGGATTGATTTCGTTCCGGAGGACGCGGCGCTTTACGCGGAAGGCTTTGTAGCACTGTCGCAGGGAGGTAAGTATCAGGTATACAATTCCCTGGGCGATGCGGTCTTCGGAGATTATACGGATTGCGGCGCGTTCTGTGAGGGCGAGCTTGCGGTGGAAGACAGCAGCGGCTGGCATTTCGTGGATTATGAGGGTAACCCCATTCCCGAGACACCGGGTTATTCGGACATCGTGCTGAACTTCCGCGGTATGCATATTTTCGGAGATGTGATGACGGCGGCGAAGGGAGATAAATACGCGCTTTTCAACAAGAAGGGCGAACAGATTGGGGATTTCACCTGTGACGGGATGGATGCGTATCATGGCGAGGCGATCGCGTACCAGTCCGGCGGCAAATGGGGCTTTGTAAATGAGAAGGGAGAGGTCATCATCGAGCCGCAGTATGAGGATGCGCAGAGCTTTTCGAACGGACTTGCGGCTGTATGCGTCGGCGGCAAATGGGGATTTATCGATACGGACGGTACCATGGTCATCGAGCCGCAGTTTGGTGATGCGGATTACTTTTCGGATCAGGGGTGCTGCATGGTACTGAACGAGAGCGGCAAATATCAGTTATTGAAGCTTCATGTATGGAACCGCGGGATCGGGGGTCTGCTCGGATGAAAGGATGGAAGGAAAACAACCTTAAATCAGAGCGCGGCGCGATCATGCTCGAGGCGGTATTCGGGATACTGGCGAGTCTGTTTACGCTGCTCTTTTTGCTGAGCTTCGGGTTTTACCTGTACCAGAGGTCGGTAGAACGCATCATTGCAAGAAACATTGTGGAAGATTACGCGGCTTCTTTTCGCTATCCGGGGAAGACGGATATGAGTACGATGTCAAAGGCGGACATCCTGTCGCAGAACAGATACCTGTATTACTCGGATAACTACGGTATGTACCAGGCGAAGGGAAATCTGATGCTGGAGATCGGAAAAGGCAGTATCAGTGCGACCAACTTGGAACAGGAGAGAGCGGCTGCATACGGGTATAAGAATTATTATACCGATGAGATCGGAAGACGGCACTATGGGTTTCAGATGAAAGGCCAATATAATTTCCTGCTGGGCGGTATCCTTCGGTATGCCGGTCTATCCCGTTCGGGCGGTGTGACGTCAGTGGGAGAACGATCGATCGCCAATGCGGAGGGGTCGGATATTTTGGAATATATCAGTATGGTCCGTATGACGCAGCTTGCCGAGCAGAGGATGGAACATCCGAGGAACGGCAAGACCGATAATGACTTTGTCCGCAGTACGGATAAAGTGCTGACCTTGATTGACAGATTGTATTGAGAAAGGATGCCGGAGGTTCATTTTGGCTGAATTTTGGGAGAAAGTAAAAAGGATCAGATTCCGGCAGGCAGTAACGTCGGCAACGGGTGCCGTGACGATCTACCTGCTTCTTGTGATGATACCGATGATGTCGATCGCCGTTACGCTGATCGAGGCGTCCCGGCTGCAGGGAGCGGCGGAATCCATGAAGGAGATCATTGATGTATCGGCCTATGCGGCATTGGCGGATTATGACGAATTCGTGGATGAGCGTTTCGGTTTGTTATGCACGTCGCAGGAAAGTACGCCGGATGCGCTGTTCGCGGATTATCTGAACACTAATGTAAAGACCATCGGTAAGAGTGTGACGGTCGGTGATGCCACGGCAGAGGGGGACTATGCGCTTTCGGATGCGGACATTCTGCGGCATCAGATTTTGGAGAGCGCCGGGATTTCTGTACCGACGGAGGCGGAATATAACGATTTTGACATGAATGACGTCATGGATAATGTGTTAAACGCGACGCAGGGTGCGCCGGCGGTACCGGGCGGCGGCGGAGGCGGCGGCTACGGCGGAGGCATGTATTTCGGTCCGATCGTGGGGGTGATCGAGCTGGCAGATGCGGTGACAAAACAGCAGATCCTGTATGACAACGCTTTAAACGGCGGGATCGGCGGAAGCGATCTGTATGCGGCGACCGGCGTTTCCGATGAGGCGGCGTCTCTGATTACCAAGATGAATGCCGTTGTCACCAGCGCAAACGGAAAGAAGGCTGTGATACGGAATGGGATTTCCGGTCTTCCGATCGAAGAGCTTCACGCAATGACTGCAGTTTTAGCGCTTCACATAGATGCGTCAAACTTTTTAAAAGAGGTGAAGCAAAAGGCGGATGAGATCCAGCCGAAGGTGAACCAATATAAGGCGCTGCCTGAACGGGACCGCTTAGATAAGCTGATCACCTATGGTTACGGGGCCTACAATATGCCGAACCGGACGAACTGCCTGCAGGGGAACAGTCTTTGGGGCTATGCATATAAGGATGCCTTTGACGCGGCGGGCGGCTCTGCGGCATCCTACCATAACATGGGCGGGAAGATTTCGAATGGGACGTCCATTGGCACGTCCGGCGGATCGGGCGGCTTTAAGGGCGCCGCGCTGGAATATCTGGCGGTGGGAGCGGGCAGCGAGCAGTACAATCAGGCGTACGCCTTTTATGACCTGCTTTGCTTACGCATGGCGCTGAATTATAATCCGGTTATGTCGAAATGTTCTTCGATCGCGAGTAAATCCGGTCCGGGAAAGACGATTGCGTTTGCCACGCTTCTGATCACGGAATCCTATTATGATGTGATGCTGCTGTTAAGCGGGAAGGATGTTCCGGTCTTCAAGGAGAGCCTGTATGTCACATCGGGGACAGGGCAGGGCAACTTAAACGCAAAGGCAGATGGCGTGTATGGGATCAGCGGGATCCGCGGTTATGCACAGACCGTCTGCGGCGGCGGTTTTCCTGCCGGGAGTGCAGCCGGCTCCGGTTTGACACCTGATCGAAACGATCCGAGGGAGAGTGTTTCGGATTCGCCAATCACCTACAATGAGTATCTGATGCTTTATATGATACTGTATGGCTCGGAGCAGCAGTATATGGCACGCCTGCAGAATCTGATCCAGGCGGAGGCAAAAAAGGCACACGCGGGCGAATATGCTTTTTCCCTCGAGCAGGCGTATACCTATATCAATACGGATGTTGATTATTCACTCAACCCGCTTTTTGGCTTAAACGGCTTATCGGGCGGTACGGGCGCGTTCCCGGCACACAGACAGCAGTGGTTCGGGTATTAAGGAGAAGATCATATGAAGGAAAAGCTTAACGAACGCGGTTCCATCACCTTAGAAACGGGAATCGTGCTGCCGATCTTCATTTTAATATTTTTATTCATCTATGGTCTGTTTTCCGTTTTTTCCGCACAGAACGCGATCACGCACGCGCTTTTGCAGACGGCGAAAAGCATGTCCTTAGATCCGTATTCATCGGAGCGGATCGATCCGGAGAAGGATTGGGAGAAGAACTTTTATTACAAGTTGAGCGGGAAGAAAGGCTGTTGGGTCAATTTTAACGGGGACGGGGGGCGTCAATGGTTTGTCGGTACGCCGCTGGATTGGTCAGGGGCTGATATAGGCGAGGCCGAGGATGTTTGCCGGGAACGGTTTGTCAACTTTTTTGCGAACGGCTATACGGATACCGCGGAGCAGACCCTAAAATCCATGCGTGTGGTCGGCGGCTTAAACGGCATTGATTTTGACGTGGCGATCGACGGGGATGATATGACGCTGACCGCTACCTATACGTTAAAGTATTGGTTCGACCGCTACGGGATGGGACAGATTCCGATGCAGCAGACGGTGAAGACCAGATTGTGGAGATGATTCACATTATGTTGACAGGAGAACGGCCGTGCGTGCCGTTTTCATATATAAAATGATGCGCGATGTGCGCGCGTCGGAAGGAGAAAGACTATGAATTTCAGCTACGAAAACCAGGGCTCGTCAACCTATCTTGTGTACACGGCAGGAGCCGACGAAGAACTGGATTCCATGACGCTCGGGATGCTGACCAATAACGACATCAAGGGCTTAGCGGATACGGTGATGGTACAGATGGACGGTGTCCGTTACATCCGCTACAACGTGACGGCAAGGGTAACGATGCAGCAGCTGTTCTCCGGTATGGTGAACAAAAGGCAGCTCTTGGGCGTATTCGGCGGGATCGCTGACGCGTGGCAGCTCGTGGAAGAATACATGATCGATCCGGCGAGTATCTTAATGGATCCGAATTACATTTTTGTCAATGCGGTCAACGGAGAGGTAAGCCTTGTCTGTCTGCCGATCGTAACGGACAATCCGCCGACGGACATCCTTTTCTTCCTGAAAAACACCGTGGCGAACACGAAGTTTGATACCTCTGAGGGCGGGGACTATGTAGTCAACCTGATGAATTATGTCAACAGCATGACGGAGTTCTCACCGGTGGGCTTTAAGGAGTTTCTGGAGTCGATGAGCGGCAGGGCGGCGAGTGCGCCGAAGCCGCATTTTGAGCCGAAACCGGCGCCGCAGTTTGAGGTCCCGCCGGTAAACCCGCAGCCTGCACCGGCACCGCAGCCGGCTGCTTTTGGCGGGAGACAGGGGATGCCGCAGGGCGGCTCGTTCGGCGGAGCGTCACAGGGCAGTTCGTTTGGCGGAGCACAGGGGTCGACGTCGTTTGGCGGGGCCACACAGGGGAGTGCATTTGGCACGCCGCAGAGCGGCTCGTTCGGTGGACCGCAGGGCAATTCGTTCGGCGGATCGCAGGGCAGTTCGTTCGGTGCACCGCAGGGCGGACAGATCCCGCCTTCACCGGCGTCGTTTGGCGGTGGTTCGACGGGGAACCTGGGGAATGCTTCCTTTGCAATCCCGGGAGCCGCGCCCGCGCAGGAGGTGCCCGAAGCGCCGCAGGTGGACGCGAACGGCAAGCCCATCAGCTTTATGTATCTGATGCAGCATTACAATAAAGAAAATGCCGCACAGTATAAGGCGCAGAAGAATTTGAAAAAGCAGGCGGAGAAGGAAGCGAAGGCAGCCAAAGCCGCCCGGAAGCAGGCGGAAAAGGAAGCCAAAAAGGCGGCCAAGGCGGCGAAGAAGGGCAAGGGGACACCCGAGCCACAGATGTCGGTGCCGCCGCAGGACGACGGGTTTGGCGCGCCGATGTTTGACGTGCCCCCGCAGGGGATGCAGCCGTCCGGTGCAGCGGGCATGCCGGGCGCGGCCGCGATGGTGCCGCAGACGCCGCCGCCGGCAGTCGTTGAGGACCAGGCGCCGGTTATGCCGGGGATGTCTCCGGCAGGGGCGCATGTTATGCCGCAGGACGGAGCATTTGATGGGGCAGCACAGGGCACCGGGATGGCACCGGGTGGATCCCTGACGGACGGGGCTTTCGTTTCGGAGGTGCCGCCGCAGGATGGACAGATGCGGACGCCCGGAATGCCGCAGGCGGAGGATCAGGGGATCCTGCAGCCGCAGGGTGCGTTTGAAAGCTCGAACATTGCGAATGTGGGCGTCATTCTGCCGGCACCGGCTGTCGATTACGACGACGATGATGAGGACGAGGATGAGCTGACCGTCATCTTAAGCGAGGATATGAACCTCGACGCCGCAAAGGCCGAACCTTACATCGTAAGGAAGAAGACCGGAGAGAAGATTCCGGTCAGCCAGGGTATCTTCAAGATGGGACGGCAGAAATCCACCACGGATTACTGCATTTCCGACAACAAGGCCATCGGGCGCGTCCACGCATCCATCCTGTTCCGCAACGGACAGTATTTTATCGTGGACAATGACTCGATGAACCATACATTCGTCGAGGGCTCCCAATTGGAAAGCAACGCGGAGTGCGAATTAAAGGACGGAACGAAGTTTGCGCTGGCGAATGAGCCGTTTGAGTTTCATGTATAAAGAGGGCAACCGATATGATTTTTCACGTAGCGGCGTGCAGTGATGTCGGGATCAAACGAAAGGTAAATCAGGACAGCTATTGGGTCAAGCAGTACGCAACACCCCTCGGTGATATGGTTATTGCGGTCGTCTGTGACGGCATGGGCGGACTTGAGCACGGCGAGATCGCATCCGCGACGGTCGTCCGGGCTTTCTGTGAATGGGCGGACCGGCGGTTACCGAATGCGCAGCCAAAGCTGTTTAATGAAGAGGAGATCAGTGAAGAGTGGGACGAGGTCATCGCGTTTCAAAATGATGCGCTGATGGATTACGGCGAGCAGAATCAGATGAAGCTCGGCACGACGCTGACCGCCCTGCTTTTGACACAGGATAAATATTTCATCGGACATGTCGGCGACAGCCGCTGCTATCGGATCACGGATCATGTGGAGCAGCTGACGCAGGATCATTCCTTTGTCGCGAGTCAGGTCGCGCTCGGTAATATGACCGAGGAGGAAGCGAAAGTGGACAAGCGGCGCAACGTGCTGTTACAATGCGTGGGAGCGGTGGAGGAAGTGCATCCGCAGTATCTGAGCGGCGCACTCTCGCAGGAAACGGTATTTATGCTTTGCAGCGACGGCTTTCACCATAATGTCGCGACGGAGGAACTGTTAGGATACTTAAGCCCCGCGGCGGCGAAGGATATGGCGCATTTTCAGATGAATGTCGAATTTCTGATCGAGATGGACAAGCAGAGGAAGGAAAAGGACAACATTACGTCCGTTGCGGTTGCGGCGCTGTAAGCGGAGGCGCCCGGCGCGCACGTTAAGCGCGTGCGTCCCGCGCAGCGGCATTTTTACATAAGCAGAGGAAAGATGGATGGAAGAGAAGAATTTGAACTATTGTCCGCATTGTACGAGGAAGATCACGCCGGGGAGCGGCAATTGTCCATATTGCGGCGGCGATCCGAACGTGGAAAATGAGGCGTCGGCACTTAGCGTCGGTACGATGCTCAACCGCCGGTATTATATCGGGAAAGCGCTTCGGAAGGGCGGCTTCGGCATCACCTATGTGGGATGCGATACGAGGCTCAATAAGAAGATCGCGGTGAAGGAGTATTTCCCGTCGGCGGTGGCAAGCCGGGACTCGTCGGGCACACAGTATGTCACCCTGACCGGGGAGAAGTCCGAGGAGCTTTTTGAAAAAGAGAAGAAAAAGTTTGTAACCGAGGCGTACACGCTGGCGGAGTTTGCCAATGAGCACAGCATCGTTTCGGTTACGGATATTCTGGAGGAGAACGATACCGTTTACCTTGTGATGGAGTTTATCGAAGGTGACGACCTGGATCGGTATATCAAGAAGTCCGGAAAGATGTCCTTTAAGAAGGCGTTCGAGATGATGGGACCGATCATTCTGTCCTTGCGGAGCGTGCACAAGCGTGGGCTCATCCACCGGGACATCACGCCGGCGAACGTCAAGATCCAGCCGGACAATACGGCGATCCTTCTTGATTTCGGTGCGGCGAGAGAGTTCGAAGGTTCGGAGAATACGGAGCTGTCCGTTATCTTAAAGCCGGGCTATGCGCCGCCGGAGCAGTACCAGAGCAAGGGCGAGCAGGGACCGTGGACGGACGTGTACGGTATCTGCGCGACCATGTATAAGATGATCACGGGCAAGACGCCCGTCAATTCCATCGACCGGATGCTAAACGACATCCTGAAGAAACCGTCGGAGCTCGGGTGCGAGATCACGCCGCAGGAGGAAGCGGCACTGTTCCATGGCCTTGCGGTGGCAAAGGCTGCGCGCATCGCCTCGATGCAGGCACTCTATGACGAGATGCTTGCCGCGACACAGGGTAAGGCGGCACCGCCGGCGGCGGATGATGAGGAGGAAGAAGAGTTAACCGTATTGTTAACGCCCGAGATGGAAACGTCGGGACAGTTCGGTGCGGCGCAGACGGGATCGACGGGGACTGCGGCATCCGGTGCTGCGGGAGCCGGATCGCATGCTGCGGGAGGTTACGGAGCGGCGCAGGCGGGAGCCGTTGCCGGGGCTTCCGGTACGGCCGGTGCAGAGAAAGCCGGGACGCAAAGGGCAGGCGCTGCGGGTTATGGCGCGCAGGGGACAGGCGCTTCGCAGAGCGGTTTTGACGTTCCGGGCAGTGGCACATCGCGGCGGGAACCGTCAGCGGATACCGAAAAGAAAAAAGGCAGCATTGCACCGATCATCGGAGTGATCGCAGGGATCGTGATCGTTGGTGCGGTCGCGGGTTTCTTACTGTTTGGTAAGTCGGATAAGGAGGATACGACGGCAGCGGACAGCGCACAGAGTACCGCATCGGGTGATACGGGTGCGTCGGATTCGGCGGATGTATCGGATGGCGCGCATGCGGCGGCGGATAAGAATGACAGTGCTTCGGATAAGAAGGCGGACGATGGGGAAGCGGATAAAAAGAAGGAGAGCGCTGCGGCGTCTGCGTCCTATGAACTGTGGTGTTCGAGTGTGTTCGTGATGGAGGACGATTCTATCCTGTTTCGCATTTTGGACGGCGATGCGCCGTATGACGGGGATATAACATGGGAAAGCTCGGATGAATCGGTAGCGACCGTTTCGGATGGCGTCGTTACAGGTGAATCTTCCGGTGAAGCTACTATCTCGGCAACAGTCGGGGACAAGCTTTATGAGCAGACCGTGACTGTTGCGAAGCTGTCCGCTTCGGGATATGCCCTTGCGGCAAACCCGCAGTCCTTAACGGTCGATCCGGCAGCGGACGGCGGGACATCGGAAAACGAGATCGAGGTGCTGATCAAGAGCAAATCGAGTGAAGATCAGTTTTATACGATGGATTATTACAGTTCCCCCGAGCTCGCGGAGAATACTGTTCTCGAATGGAAGGAGACGGTGGACGGCGGAGCGATCCTTACCGTGACATCCGAATCGGACGCGAAGGGGTATATCGTCATTTATCTGATGGACGGGGAGGATAACGCTAATATCCTTGCGGTGACGAGGGTGAAGGTGAATCCGTAGAGAGGTTGTATATCAAGGAATGTTAAGACCATCTTCGTTCATGTTGTCCTGTTCATGGAATGGGCGACCGGAACGAAAGATGGTCTTTTTTTAATAGCTGCTAAAAATATAGAATGCCCCGCCTGCGAAAAGCGGGGCATTTTGTACGAAAGAACGTTGTGTCAAAGAATCACATTTCATCCCTGATAAGCTTTTGATATGCTTCCGACGCCGTTTCCATTTCCTCATCGCTTCCGATATCCGAGATGGAAGGCTCGCCGGTTGCGGCATCCTCGTCGTAACGGTACAAAAGTACGCCAAGCTCCTCGCGCGGATTGCCGCTTTCATCGACGGGCA
>JAFSYD010000090.1 GCA_017443685.1 Lachnospiraceae bacterium
AGACTTGCCGCACGGGATTGCGAATGTGGGTAGGATTGTGGGGCTCAAGACGTCCAGTGGACGTCTGCTTTGAGCCGACCGTAGCGGAGCGAAGAAGCGAAGCACGGAACAATCCGTGAATCACCTTTTGACCCTCAAATCATTATAACACAAAAAAACGCTATTCCAACCTTTACAGACGATATGATCGTACAGATATATCGCAAATTGTAAACTACTTGTAAACAACCGCCCCAAATCCGTTTACAAATAATTACTCTTTCGTTTACGAACCGTTTACAAACCACCCCGAAAAATTAACAGATTGTTTCTTTGATTTTCTGCTTGACCTGCGGTATCATAAATGCACCGGCAATTCTGATCGATGGATCTCACCGCCGGTGCTCTGTGTTTTTTCATGACAGGATTTGCTTACGTTTTTTCCCAACCCGTAACCTTGCAGCCATCGGTACGCTTATGTATTTGCGCGCTAAAAAGGAGAGCGCAGAGCTGTTTTAAGCGCACCGCACAAAAGAAAGGAGAACCACACTTATGCAGGACATACTCAAGGAATATGGCCCCGCGATCATCACATTGATCGTCACCGTCGCGCTGATCGGCATTTTGTCGGCACTGATCGAAAGTGAAACCGTAAAAGGAGCTTTCGAAAGTCTCGTCAAAAATTTTTACAACTTAGCCAACAGCGCCGCTCACATCCCTGCGACCACCGGCACGGGCAACTAAGGAGGCATGCTCTATGTACACGAATGTTTTGAACATCGACGAAACGGAAGAATACTTCGGTCCCCTCTATCCTTATGTCTGCGATGACGCGATCACGGACATTGATTACAACGGCACCGACGTATGGCTGACAAACTGTGAAAACAGCCGTTTTAAAAGCCCGCTTGTGCTGCCAACGGATTTTGTCGAGCAATTCACCCAGCGCGTTGCGAACTCTGTCAGCAAGCCCTTTCACAAACAGTCTCCCGTCCTCGAAGCGGAGACGAACCGTCTGCGTATCACCATCGTCCACGAATCGGTCGCGATCTCGGGACGCTCGATCTGCATCCGCAAATCACTCCCCTACGTACGCATGACCGAAGAGGGGATGCTGCGTGACGGCTATTGTTCCCGGGAAATCCTGACCCTGTTAAAGAACTGCGTCCGTGCCAAGAAGAACATCGTCTTCTGCGGTGAACCGGGTGTCGGGAAGACGGAATGCGCCAAATTTTTCACCCAGTACATTCCCGACAACGAGCGCATCATCACGGTTGAAGACACGCGCGAGCTGCATCTGTCCGATATCAAGGGCGGCGACTGCATCGAGCTTAAGGTAAACGACCAGATGGATTATTCGCAGGCGATCAAAACCTGCCTGCGTCTGAATCCGAAATGGATGATGCTCTCGGAATCCCGATCGGTCGAGGTGGTAAAGCTGCTCGAAGGCTTTTCCACGGGTGTTCATGGGCTGACGACGTTGCACACGGATGACGTGAGAAAGGTACCTGACAGGATCCTTAATATGAGCGGTCAGAGCCGCAATGAGAACCGTATGGAAAATGACATATACAGCTTCATCGATCTTGCCGTTTTGATCCGCAGGAAGGAATATACCGATTCCGGCGGCAATCTGAAGGTGAAGCGGTTCATTGACCAGGTCTGCTTTTTTTCGCGCCGGGACCATAAGAATTACACCGATATGATCGTGGAGGACGGCGAGATACTTTCCTGCGGCCTGCCCGATCGGCTGCGTGAGGATCTGTCCGCCGTCGGGATCGCCGATCCGCTTTTTGACCGCGAAGACGAGATCCTGCGTATTGCAGCCGGCGGCCTTACGCTGACCAGCGAGCGCGGCAGCGACGAGCGTACGCGAACCGGTGAGGATATCATGACAGGCGGGGACATCATGACCGGGGATAGCTCCTTCGGAAAAAACGCCAAAAACGATCTTATCGCACCGAATGAGCACACTGTGATCGGTATCAGAGAAAGGGGGACATACCGTGGGTATCAGGCGTTTGTCGGATGAACTGGAAAAATATGGTTATGTGTTTTCCCTGCGCCGCTCTGCCCTTCTTTACGGTACGATGTTCCTCTGCATCTTCGCACTCGGACGCTTTTTTGCCCTACACCTTACGGCACTGCTTGTCCTTTTTGCCTACAGTCTGATCCTGCTGCCGTTTTTCATCCGCAGCATATTGAAGAACCGTTACCACCAGAAGCGTTTTTCGGATCTCAACATCTATATGGAGCAGTTTCTTTATTCCTTTCAGAAATCGGGAAAGATCCTGACCACTTTAGAGGATATGCTGCTGATCTTTGAAAACGGGCATATGCGAAAAACCATAGAACAGGCCAGAGACCACATTCTCTTTACCTTTAACGAAAGCCGTGTGGAGAAAAATGCCCTCGCCATCATCGAAGAGGCCTACCCGTACGACGGTCTTAAGACAATGCACCGTTTCGCGTATTCGACGGAGGTCTTAGGCGGCGATTACGAGGACTCCATTCTGCTTTTGCTGGAAGCCAGACGGATGTGGGCGGATCGCGTCTATGTCCTGCAACAGGAACAAAAGGTGAAGCGGCGGGAGGTTTTCCTGTCGATCGCCGTATCGCTTCTGCTATGCTCCATGATCTTTTTGATCTCCTCGCGGCTTGAGGTTGACGTCGCGGCACATCCCATCGTTCAGGTGATCACCACCCTTGTTCTGATGTCGGATATGTGGATCTTCTATATCGCGGACAAAAGGCTTACCGTCGGATTTGTCGAAAGCGACCATACAAATGACGCCGAAATGGTGGAGCGCTACCGGCGAATGAAACGCTACAGCGACAAAAATCCCATTGAGCGGCTTGCCAGGCGCGCAGCAAAGAAAACGCTGTCGCGGGAGCTTGAAAAGCAGTTCCCCAACTGGCTGATGGAGGTCTCCCTCCTGCTGCAGACCGAAAATGTTTCCGTCGCGATCACGCGCTCCTATGAGCTGGCACCGGAATTGTTAAAACCACCCTTACAGGAATTCCTTTTGGAGATAGCGGAAAAGCCGGATGAAATGGCACCCTATCTGCATTTTCTCGATGAATTCGCTCTTCCGGAGGTACGTTCTTCGATGAAAATGCTCTACTCCCTGTCCTCCGGAACCGGCGGCAACGCGCGCGGACAGATCGCCGACATCATCCGGCGCAGCCAGCAGCTTTTAGACAAATCGGAGAAATTAAAAAACGAAGACTCTCTCGCCGGAATGTACGCTCTGTTTCTGGCACCGCAGCTGACCGGCGGATGCAAGCTGCTCGTCGATATGGTTCTGTTACTCGTTTTATACTTAAAAGAAAGCCTGTGGTAAATCTATGGATACGATCTTAAAGACCTTTGTCAGTATGTTTTTTCTTCTTCTTTTACTTTTTCTGGGCGCAAATCTGATCTCCGCCTCGATCGACGCAAGGAATGCCCAGGCCATGCTTGCGGACGCCGTTTCGGAGATCGAAGCTTCCAACTGTGCCGCCTCCGTGATCGGTGAATGGCAGAAGGTAGCCACGCAGCATGACTATGTATTAGCCGTCTCTTCCATCTCACATTCCGATACGTCGGAAAAACGCTATGCCACGGCGACGCTGACCTACACATATGAGATCCCGCTTTTGTCTTTTACGGATGAACACGTTTTGCGTGCGCAGGTGAGGTAGTCTCGGCGCAGTCCCGTTTCGTCTCCGGTTGATCCCAAATCAGGAAAGGAGCACCTTATGAAAGAATTGTCCCTGGAATACGGAAGCCTCGCGCTTTCGGCTATCGGCGGCGCAGCCGTATTTATTATCATAGCCGCAGCCTTTTTATCGAAGGACGGCCTCTTTGCCGCACTTGTCACCCGTTGTATGGCTTTCTGGTTTTAGGTGAAAAAATGTCACAGCTGATCACACATTATGCGCAAAGCGCGATCGTCTTTGTAACCGTATTTTTGATTTTTGCCCTGCTGTTCGCTGTTTTTCCGAAAGAGGCTTGGACAGATGCCTACCGTGCCGGGGACGGGATCTCCGACAATCCCGATCCTTCGGGAAGTACGGGGACTGACAATGGCAGCGCCGGTTCGCCGGCCGGAGCTTCCGGTGATACCCCCGTCAATGACAGTGCCGGTTCACCGGCCGGTACATCAGAAGGATCGAATATCACCTCGCCTTTATCAGCGATGCACGCTGCAACGCCCGCCCCGAAGCCGGGCATTGCGGACATTACCGTTGCCGTCGGGCAGCCGGTTGCGTTAACGGATCTTGTCACGGCAGACGGCAGCCCCTTATCCGCCTCCGGCAGCCGGTACACCATCACTCTTCACGATGCAATATGGCTCGGCGAAGACGGAAGCCGGCCGGACGCATCGCTTATGAATCCCGATGCATCCCCCGGAAATGATGCTCCCGTTACCTTATCCGGCAATATGCTTACCTTCCCGCACCCCGGCATCTACCGTATCCGGATCACGGTCGGGGATACCGCCGGCTTTACCACCACGGCATATCTGTATTGCCATGCCGTAAGAAAGGGGTTTTCATAACGTTATGGAAGAAGTTGTAAAAGAGCTCGGTCAGAGCATCATTGAAGCCGTCATCGGGTTCGGCCTTTGTATCATCGCGGCGACGGCATTATCGCTCATCTGTATATAAAGTGAAAGGAATCCATTTTGAAACAGATCATATACACCTTATCCGGCGCCATGCTTTGCGTGCTTTTGTTTGCTGCGCTGTTATCCGTCGATGCCCGCGCCGTCCGTGAAAATGAAATACGAACCGCTCTTTCCGACGCCGTGGAGGAAGCCGTCGAAGAGGTGCATCTTGCCGCCATCGATCACCGTCTTACGGACGAAGAGCTTATTGCGTTGTTTACCCAGCTGCTTTTATCGCGCATCAATGTAAAGGGCGATGCCGGCGGCGCCGGTGATCCGAATTTTGCGCTCACCGTGGATATTGCCGGCGCGGATGCCGAAAAGGGCCTTCTTTTCGCACACATAAAAGAAACCTTCACCTACCCGAACGGAAAGACGGGCACGATCGAAGATACCGCAAAGCTTCTCGTGGAACAGGAAGGCACGCGGGGCATGCACACGGTCACCTATATGCATACGGACGCGGCGGTACTGCAGAGCGAAAAGACAGGGAAACGGCTGCATCAGATCATCAAGATCTATCAGACCGAAGACGGACAGGATCCGCCGACCCCCGCCGGGGACTGGGTACTCCTTACGCAAGGAACCGACGGGAACCTGACGTATATCCCGAGGGAAGAAGCCCTGCATACGCAAGGGATCCGGGTGTCCGGCTCCGCGGGATTTTACCCCTCCCCCGAGCTGCACTCCCATAACGGGGAATATGCTTTGCCGGATACAGAAGATGTTCTCTCCGATTTTATTGACGAGGTGAACGCAGTCAATAAAGAAACAGGTGCCGATGGCAATGACGATGACAACGACGACACCTCGGTCAGCGGTAACAACCGAGGCAGCGACGATGATAGCGATAACAGCCATCCCATCCTTGTCGCCGTCATCGATACCGGCGTTGACCCTGCCCTGCCAAACGATCCAGCAAGCCCCCTGTTCGGGCGCATCAGCAAAGCGGTCGATCCGCAGATCTCCGATACGGACGGTCACGGAAGCGCCATGGCGTCCATCATTGCCGGGCACACACCGGACAGCGTTATCCTGCTGCCGATAAAGGCCTTTCATGAAAGCGGCAGCGGTTCGATTGAGGCTGCCTGTGACGCAATGGAGGAAGCGCTTTCGGCCGGTGCATCCGTCATCAACCTTTCCTTTACCGGCATCGGCACATCCGAACGGATGCAGGCACTCATCCGCCGCGCCAATGAAAAGGGCTGTATCGTCATCGCTGCCGCCGGGAACGAAGGCGCGGATGTATCCGACTATGTTCCCGCCAATATCGCCGAAGCCATTACGATCGCCGCCGTAGAGGAAGACGGTACCCATCCCGCATACTCCAATTACGGCGCAGCCATCGACTTTGCCGCGGACGGACTGGCCCGCTTTCCCGGCTTGCCCGAAGACGATACGGACGATATCGCCTACTCCGGTACCTCGGTCGCGGCTGCCTATGCCTCCGCATATGCCGCCCTCCTGCTGTCCGCCGCGCCGGAGGAAGACATTGATGTATACGCGTCTTTTCTCGCTTCCGCGATAGATCTCGGTGATCCGGGACGGGACGACTGCTTCGGTCACGGCTATCTTTCCGGTGAAAAGCTGGTTCGCATAGCAAAAGAATACCTGGAAGATACGAAAAGGGAAGTCGACGAAGGCCCCACGCCGGAGATCGTTCCGGTCACCTATGCCGGCAGCGATATCACGCTTACCCACGCCGCCTATCCGGTAAAAACAATGACCTATTCCACGACGGCACCGATCCAGATCAAGAACTTCGGCGCCGGCGCCTCCATCCGTGTTGCCTGGGATAACAGCAGCGGTTATAACCGCAACGGCGGCGTTACCGTAAGCTGCAACGGAACCGTCCAGGCAGGCGCCAATTATATCGACGCGGTGTCGACGGACGGGAATTTTTCGGTTGCGCTTGGCAATTTCAATTTTTCGAGGAACGGCAATTACAATATGTCGCACGCCATCATTATTTCCGTTACGCCCGGTACCAAACGCGGCTGGGTCTACCAGTATGCCCAGCAATACAAGATGGAAACGGCGGCCTATTCCTTTTCCACCAGCCCGGTCAACTCGGATTACCTGTATGAACCGGTCGGCGGCTACAACTCCATGCAGGAGACCGCCGGAAGTCTGATCTTAACCTCACAGCCCGTCGCCTATTGGACGAGCGGCCCGGAACAGACCGTCATTCCCGCCCGCCCGAACGATGCTGCCGGCTGCACCCTCTTTGTGGCACCGAGCAAGGAAGGACGTTACTACACCAGCTACTACGGCAGCTGGACGCCGAAGGCAACGATCGTCAATTATCACGGCAACGGAGGCACCACAACCGGCAACAGCCGGTATAAGATCGATGACGGATATTTCACGTTTTATGACTTCAGCAGCAGCAGTAACCAGAAATACTTCAATAAGACAGCCACCCGTCCCGGTTATCTGTTCATGGGATGGAATACCAAAGCAGACGGGACCGGCACCGATTTCCCCGTCGGACTTGATATGGAAGAATACACGCTCGCACACCAGGAGCTGGTCGTCACCATAGACATCTATGCGCAGTGGCGGATCGCCACCTATACCGTGCACTTTTCCGGTACACCGACTGCCGTACGCAGGAATAATATTTACGGGTACCCATACTCCACCGAACCGCAGGGGTATATGGCGGATCAGGTGCTGATCTTTGGGAACAGCTATACACTAAACGCGAATGCGTTTACCCGAAACGGCTACCTCTTTTTGGGCTGGTCAACATCACCGACGGCAAATTCCGCGACCTATGGCGACCGCGGCACGGTAAATAATATCATCTCCCCCGCAAGCGGCGTGTATGAGGTCACACTTTACGCGATCTGGCAGCCCATCACCTACCGGATCCGCTACAACGCCAATGGCGTAAACGGCGGCAGCGCAGCGATACAGACCGGCACCTATGATACGGCGTTTTGGCTGTACGGCAACCCCTTTTACGAAGTGGTGGGAGGCAAGAGGTCCTCCTCCTTCATTTTCAACTGCTACCATACCTCCCCCAATGCGGCAGGCGGAGCAGCCTATGGCGTTCGCTCCGAAGTGCGAACCGTAAACAGTCCGCTTTCCGATACCCCGAAGAACACCTGGCAGGGCGGTGAAAAAGTGTACAACCTGACGGCACAAAACGGAAAGATCATCGATATCTACGCCATTTGGGATGTGGACTTTACGCTGTCTCTTTCGGCGGATATCAGAAACGGAGATACCAACCGCATTGACCTGTATGATATGGGCGCCTTCCCCTACCATACCCTCGACTGCAGCTTGGTCATCTATGCGCATCTCGGGACAATGACCGGGCATTCGTACGGCGCGGCCAATCCGTATCTGCGCGGCACGTTTGCCCTGCCGGATGCCTATCCTTTCATCAAGGAGAAAAAGGTGACCGCACAGAACCACAGCTATTATGACGTGAATACGGATACCTGGGCCGATCATACCTGGCATTACAGCCAGCAGGGATGGACCTGGTACCCTTCATCCGTCAATCATCCGAAAACGGGCAGGCCGGCCACCTGGCGCGAGGCGGATTATGTCAAAGGAGATTACCTGACCGCCGACCCCGCGCAGCACCGGCACTTAGACAACATCACTCTGCAATATACCGCCTGGCTCCTTTATGCCATAGCAAACCACCCGTCCAATGTCACGGCGGACAATACGGGTTATCTGACCGTTACCCTTTATGCTCTATGGGATGAGGCGCCGCAGATCGACGCATACGACCGGTATTTTACCACCGGCGAACTGGAAAAATATCTTTCGGAGGGCACGCTTGGCACCATCCTTGCCGAAAAAGACGAGCTGCTTGTCAAAGATAAGGAGGACGGAATTCTCTCGAACGGCACCCCCGGCGGCATCACGTTTGCGGACGGCACGCCTGCGATCACGACGGATCTGAACACGAACGAGCTTTTAGAACTTTTGCATAACGGCGCCGAGCGCTTTGCCGTTTCCTTAACGATCACCTCAAAGGATAAGGTTGGGAACATAACGAGCCGCACCATCCTCATTCACGTGACATCGGATACGCCGATCCGCTCCATCAGCGACCAAAGCACCTATGCCGCTTCCTTCGTCCGCGCGATCGACCGGAAGAACTATGGGAAACACACCGGCACCGGCGAGGCCGCCGATATCCGGGCCAACATAAACGGCGCCCTAAAGCCGTATTCTCTGTGGTACGAAAACGCGGATTACAAAAAAGTCATTACGGACGCCCTTGCCGTGATCGAAGCGAACAGCGGTTATATTTATTCGAAAACCTTCGACCGGCAGACCATCCGCCTCGTGCAGGAAGATATACAGACAAACGGATACGGCTTTACCCGGGCCGATCCCCAAAGATTAAAGCGGTGGATGCAGCGGTTCCTCTAAGGATAAGATCCGGTATCTGTTCCGGTCAGGACTTAAGCAGCGGTTCATTTAACGCGTTCGTTCCCTCCGCTACGAAAAGGCCGTCCTTTATCAGCGGAAAGCGGCTGCCGTCCGCGGCAACAACGGTGATCTCCCCCAGTTCCTCAAAGGGGATCGTGATGTCGGTATGACAGTTAAAATACGCCTTTTCGGGGGCCGTTTTCCTCAGCCGCGAGCAGGCGTTATCGCGTGCAACGACCTCTTTTTTGTCGGGGTTATACATCGCGATATCCTCCGCATGGGAATAGCAGGTATCCCCCACCGCAAAATGCGGTCCCGTTTTTTCCGCGATCAGGATCGGAAGCCGGTCAAATATGCCGTAATCCTTCGCCATCCGATACGCCGTCGTATTCGTTCCTATGGCAAACTCCCCGATCGGCAGCGTTTTATGCCGGTGCAGGATATTGTCGAAGATCAGCTTTTTGTTTTCCTCTTCGCTCGCAAAATTCTCGCAGGTATAATCCGTTATCATACCGTCCGAGAAGGTGATCCGAAGATTTTTAAAGCAGTAGTCGCCGAGGAAAATCTCGCTGACAAAGAGCGTCCCCCCGGTCCCCTCAAGCACCGGCGACGTGAAGACCTCGCCCACCGGAATGTTGACATCCGCAACGCAGTTTTCGAACTTCGTCTGCCTGTCGGGATCCGTGATCGGATAAAGCTTCACCCGCATATCGGTCAGGTTCGCCCCCTTGCCGCGCACCAAAACCCACTCGCCGCGATCCAAAAGATCGATCAGGCGCTGCTGGATCGTCCGGTATTCCATATAGTCGAGGGTATTGATCTTTACCACCTCGTCGAAGATCCTTGCAAACTCCTTTCCGATCGACGGATACGGATACGAAATGATCGTAAACGAATACTCATCTCCGGGAATGAACTTGTCGGTCAAAAGCCCGCTTTCATTGGAAAAACGCACGTTGATCGCATTCTGCTCATCGGTAAAAACGCGGTTTTGCCGCTTATTTACCGGCTCGAATTTATCCTCGCCAAACATTTCGATGACCGCGGGACCGCCGTAAAGCCGCACCTCTTTTTCGTTTGCCTCATAGGTATCCCGCATCACCTCTATGCGGCGGTTGGCGTAACGCGCATCAAGGATAAATCCGGCATCCTCCTTGTGGTCGTATTCGAACTGCCGGTTAACGGACACACAAGTCACCGACCGCCTTGTCACCCCCCGCCCCTGCACGCTAAGCAGAGGTTTTGGCACAAATGTCGCGCTAAGTCCGATGGCTGCAAAGTTTTTTACGGCAAGCCGCACCATGCGCTCCATTCCGAGCGGATAATCAATGCGTACCGTGCGTTTTTTTGTAATATCCTTCCTCGTAACCGAAAAGCCGATCCGATAACCTTCGGTAAATGTATCCGCCATCCGCTGCACGTCTTCTTCGGCAAGCGCATTCATGTATGCGGCAAGCTGCTTTTCGTTTTCACCGACATAGTATCCGTAAGCGTAGAGGTAGCGCAGATCGGAAAGGTCGGCCCCGGTGATGAGCCGATGGAAAAAGCCGTCCGTCCGGACTGCCATATCAAGGATCTGCTCCGCGGTAAACACCTCGGAATAATCATGGTAAAACCAATACACCGCTTCTTCGATGCGCTTTGCCGCCGCACCCGGGTCATACGCTTCTTCCCTGCCCGCAGCAACGCATCCGTAAACCTCGACAAACAGCTGCAAAAGAAGTAAAAACAGATCGTCCCTCCCCTGCGCCGCCCATACCGGCAGAGCCATAAGATCCGCCGAAAGCATCGATAATAACCCGCCGCATTCCGCACCGATCCTGTCATTTGCATACGCCGGGTCCGTATAGCTGTTTTCATAGTTTTCCGGAAGGACGAAGGCATAGAGCCTGCGCTGTTCGCCCGCCAGATCTTCCATGGAAGCGGACGCATTCGTTTCCGGTGCGTTTCCATCCGCTTCGCACTTTGCGGCACCGCGCCAGAGGATGCCCTCTTTCTCTTCCTTCCGAAGCTTACTCCGATATTCGCACACCTCGCAGATCCATTTTGCACTCAAACAAAAGTAATCGCGAAACGACTCCGGAAGTTCATTTTCCGAAGTCATATCCGCGATCCGATCCACGATCAATCCATATTGTTCCTCATCAAACTCAACCATACAGCATCCCCACAATATATAAATGCAGCCATAACACCAGCGATACAAGCGGCGTCAAAAGAGCGATCAGCCGCGAACGCATCGCAAAATCCGCGTTTTTGAAAACAGGAACTCCCGCGGCCAGACAAAGCGCCCCCGCGAAGATGAACAGCACGCCCATACCGCCGATCCAGTTAGCCGTATTTCCGCCCGACCGGAAAGACACATACATGCAAAAGAAGTATGCCATAACGGACACGGCTGATATTGCCGCGATCACGTACGCCGCCGGGGCCTCCGGCCGGTTCGATCCGATGGGATGATGTCGCCTGCGTCGTTTCAAGACGTCCTCCTGCTATCTAAAAGTACCCTTCATTCATATCAATATGCCCTTTGACGCCGGGCATGGTGCCTGTCTGCGAATACTGCCAGATATCGAATTTGAACGGCAGCCCGCACACCGTGTTGTACCGCGCACACCAGATGGAAGCGTTTAAGGTTCCGGTGTTGAGCTTTTCCGTAAACCATTTATAGTTCGCGTAAATACCCGGACGGTAGCCCGCACCGCTTACGGTGACGCAAAACGCGTTCGCGATCGCGGTAAGCTCGTCTTTGCTGAGTCTGCCCTGGGCGGAATTTTCCATATCAATGTAGATTGGAAGGGACACGCCGCCCTGTTCGTTGGCAAGCATGATCGCAAGGGAAGCTTCCTCGACGGCTTCCAGCTCATTCATCGCCGTTGAATAGATGTAGATACCGGTCTTAACGCCGTTCGCCTTCGCTTCCTGCATATTCTTCGCATACATCGGATCGATGGAAAGAACGCCGTTGCTGCCGCGGTATGCGCAGCGGATGATCGCAAACGAAACGTTCGGGCCGAGCTTGCTCCAGTCAATATCGCCCTGCCCTTTCGACACATCCACGCCGTGGCCGCTCTTTATCACCGCGCCGTCTGAACCAAAGGTGTATTTTACTCCCTCGATGATCTGTTCTCCCGTGACCGGTTTGCCGTTCTCATCGAAGTAATACTGCTTGCCCTCGATCGTCTGCCAGCCATAATATACCGCTTCGCCGGACTTCCGGTAAAGCGTCTTGTCCGCATCCTCGATCGTCGCAGCCGCCGCGTTGTCACCCTCGGTAACGTACAGCGTGTCGCCGTCTGCGTTCTTTAATTCTTCCTTAGTCCCGATGATCACTACCGTAAGCGTAACGGCAGCCGATGTATCCCCGGAAACCTCCGACATCATACGAAAGCCGCTCTTCTGATAAAGCCTCGCCGTCGGAGCCGTCCCATCCGTTCCGCCGCTGTTCGTATCCGTTTCGCTGCCGGCACCGTTCGATGTCCCGGCGTCCGTCCCCTGCGATCCGGTACTGCTGTCGGACGCACCCGCGTTCTGTGATCCGGTGCTGCTGTCGGACGCCCCTGCATTCTGTGCTCCGTCGCCGCCGCTTTCCGTACCGGATGCACTGCTGCCTGCCGCGTCCGCTCCGGAATCGTTTCCATTCCCTGCTGCAGCGTCTGTCCGGGATGCGCTTCCATTGCCGTCCGACGCATCCGTCCGGGACGCACTCCCACTGCTGCCCGACGCAGCTTCATTGTTCGAACCCGAGGAACCTGCAGCATTGGCATCCGTTACCGCGATCCCGTTATCCGCCTGGTTCCCGTCGCTTTTCTCGACGGATGATCCTTCACTGCCTGCCGGTCTTTTCACCTTCGCGTTGAACGTGACATTTACCTCGGTATGCGATTCGATCCCTTCCGCGGCTTTTAATGTGATATGCGCGCCGCTCCCTTCGACCGAAAGCGCCCCCGTGTTGCTGCTTTTTGCCGAGATCACGCCGACCTCGTATCCCTCCGGCGCGATCGTTTCCGTGTCGATCGTGATGGAATTCGCCGCCGCATCCGACGAGGAATACAGAGTGACCTTCGATGAGTCGATCGTATATACCCCCGTGCCGTCGGACAGCTTCGCCGTCTTTTTCTCGCCGTTCTTGGAAGCTTGCAGGGTCACCGTCTTTGCTTCTTCAAAGTCCCCGGTCTCTTCTTTTTTGGATTCCACGATTTTTACCGTATCGGTAAAGGTCTCTTCCACCACCGCGGCTTCAGCCGGCTTCTCTGCCTCGGGCGCACTTGCCGCAACCTTTTGCTCAATGTTTTCCACCGGCTTGTACTCAAGCTTTTCCTTCACCGATACCGGATTCGCGTACATCGCTGTGTCAAATCCGCTCTGCGGCACGCAGAGTGCGCAATAATCACCACTGTCGATATCCGTGATATGGATCTCGCCATCGCTGTCTTCATCCGTATAGGTCTCGCCGCCAAGTGCGCCGAGCGCCTCGCCATAGGCATTTACCGCCTCCTGCTTCTTCGCGAGATAATAATCATATACCGTGACCGGTTCGCCCGTATTCGCGTTCTTCCAGATGACAGCGGTATCCTCTTCGGCCTTTTCCCACGCAAAAAGCGCGGACAGCTGCGACTGCTTTGCGGCAGCGTCACCCCCGGACGCTAAGATCCCGTCGATCTCCGCGGCGATCGCCTCCTCATACAAAAGATCATCAAACCCCGCCGCTTTTAATTCCGCAAGCTGCTCGCCCGCCGCGTTTACCGCGTCTGCCTGCGGCTGCACCCCCGCTTCCGTCCCGCTTGCCATAAGAACAACCGAAAACGGAACGCCGGTCACCTTTTCGCCGCTGCCTTCATCGGTGAAAAAGATATCCAGATCCTTCTCCATCGAGCTTGTGGTCACAATGTATTCTTTGATATCGGGAATCTCGATCGTATATTCGTCCGGCACCGGCTCCGCGGCCGCCGGTGCCGCCTCGACCGCAGTGATCGGAACGGTCTGCGCCACCTTCACCTTTGTCTGATGCGTCACCTGGTAACCGACCATACCGCCGCCGACCGCGCTTACCGTCATCGCACCGGTCGC
Organism: Lachnospiraceae bacterium; assembly: GCA_017443685.1. Lineage (GTDB taxonomy): Bacteria > Bacillota > Clostridia > Lachnospirales > Lachnospiraceae > RGIG4930. The sequence continues at coordinate 14,109 of JAFSYD010000090.1, forward strand.
AATGCCCGTTACGACCTTCTGCCGGATCGACCACGACGCGGCCATCTTCGCCGCTTCCTTCAGCGTCTCTAAGATAAGATTCATTCCTTGGCTCCAAAAAACAGTTCAAATGAAACATAAGTCAACACTATTTTATTGTATATCGGCAATTTGGAAGAATAGTTAACAGTAAAATGGGGATTTTTTAGCGATGTTGGTTTTGCTTTCAACCGGGTGTTTTCTTAAAGAACTGATCCAGTCGGTATGTTACAGACTTTGCGAGCCAAATTTCCTACCCTTCGCGGTTCATTTTTCCGCTTATAAAACCCTCCAGATCGAGGGTAACATACAAAAATCCGATCTTGCGGAACGCATCGACCAGCTCGTTCCGATGCGCCATGATCACAGGCATATCTTCCTGCGGCACTTCGATCCGGGCTGTCTTATCCTGCAAACGTACGCGGTACTGCCGCAGTCCGAGCCCGGCAAGCAGCGCTTCCCCCTGCTCTGCCATCTGAAGCTTATGGGCCGTGATCTCCTCCCCATAGGGGATGCGCGTTGCCAGACACGCAAACGACGGCTGATCGGCAGTCGGTAATCCCAGCTTCCTTGATAGCGCACGGATCTCTTCCTTATAAAGCCCCGCCTCCTTAAGCGGGCTTCGGATGCCAAGCTCCTCGATCGCGCGAAGTCCCGGCCTGAAGTCACCGAGGTCATCCATATTCGAGCCTTCACATACGAACGACAGTCCCATTCTTTCCGCTTCCTGCCCAATCTTTGAAAAAACGGCTTTCTTGCAATGATAGCAACGATCCCGCGGATTGGCCCGGTAAACGGGAAGCTTAGTCTCTTTCGAATCAACACATATCTGCCGGATCCCTTCCCTTTTACAAAACGCTGCCGCCTGATCTAACTCGTACTTCGGAAAAGCCGGTGAGACCGAGGTAAACGCTGCGCACCGATCACCCAGCACGTCATATGCCGCCTTTAATAAAAAAGTCGAGTCCACCCCGCCCGAAAAGGCGATAGCCGCAGCCCCCATTTCCTTCAGGATACTTTGTAACCGCTCCATCTTTTCCATACACATCTTATTGCCCCACCGCCAGCCGGTTGATCTGCGTCGCCACATATCCGGCGCCGTATCCATTGTCGATATTCGTCACCGTCACCCCGTTCGCACAGGTGTTGATCATCGTAAGGAGCGCCGAGATGCCTCCTAAGTTCGCTCCGTAACCGACCGACGTCGGAACCGCGATCACCGGATTTTTCACCAATCCGCCGATCACGCTCGGCAGTGCCCCTTCCATCCCGGCAACCGCCACGATACAATTCGCTGCCGCAAGCTTTTCTTTATGATCGAACAGACGGTGCAGTCCGCTGACCCCCACATCATACAGCCGTTCCACCCGCGTACCGAAGTATTCCGCCGTCTGCGCGGCTTCCTCCGCCACCGGAATATCCGCCGTGCCCGCAGTCGCGACGACAATGCCGCCGATCCGTTCCTTATCCGGCTTTTCGTATTTTAAGATCTTTGAAACCGGATCAAATGTGATCTGTGGGAGCGCCTGCCTCACCAGCGCATACTGCGCCTCGCTCGCCCGCGTCCCGAACACTTCGCCGTCCATTTCAAAAATGCGTTTAAAAATCGATACCAGGTGCGCATCTTCCTTGCCCGCACAGAACACCACCTCGGCAAAGCCTGTCCGCGCCTTCCTTGCGGTATCGATCTTCGCAAATTTCATTTCCGTATATCCTTTATCCACATTCCCCTCCATTGTTCGCCCGGTAACCGTTCCGATGCCAAAACAGTACCTTTACCGCATTGCACCCGGCTTTCTGATATTTCCCCTTATCCGCGCCCGGCTCTGATGACCTCCGCCCGTACCTCCTGCAGGGACACATTATGCTTTTGCGCTGCAGCCTTTAAACTTTCATACTCGGGGTACGTGCGCCTGCTGCCATCCGGAAGCGTTACCGTTTTTACCGCGATATAGCCGTATTTCGTTTCCATGATGCCGGCCTTACGCTCTAAGAGCCGCCGCTGCATTGCAGTCTTCCGAATGCCGATAGTCGTCGTTTCGACAAAAATGATATCTTCGATCGCCGTCACCTTTTTTTCGTCGCATAGCACGGTAAGCTCAACGCCCGGACGGTTCTTTTTCATATAAACGGGGCTGTAATGCACCTCACGTGCGCCCGCATCGTATAACTGCTCTATCAGATAACCGAGTTCTTCCCCCGTGCAGTCATCTATGTCGGTCTCCAGCCTGATCACGGTATCCGAGAGGCATCCGGTCCTCTCCGTCTGCCTTTCTTCCGTCCCCGCATCTTCTATCTCTATTACCCGCAGCATGCTCGGCCGTTCATACATCCGTTTACCGCCGCCGATCCCTGTCCGCTTAACGGAAAAGATCTCCGGCAGCTGCGTATCCGTCATTAGCGCGGCTGCGATCGCCGCGCCGGTCGGCGTGACAAGCTCGCCCTGCTGTTCTATGATCCGAAGCGGGATCGGATAAGCGGAAAGGATCGCAGTGACCGCCGGCACCGGTACCGGGAGGATCCCGTGTGCACAGCGGATCGTTCCTTTGCCCTCAACAAGCTGCGGCAGGATCACGCGGTCGATCCCAAGATCATCAATGCAGACCGCTGCCGCCGTAATATCCACGATCGAATCCACCGAACCGACCTCGTGAAAATGAACGGCATCCTTCGTCGTCCGGTGGGCCTTCGCCTCAGCTTCGGCCAGGATGTCGAAAATCTTAAGCGCAAGCGCCCGCGCACCGTCCGTCAGTTCGCCTGCGTCAATGATCTCCGTCACTTCCATAAGCCCGCGGTGTTCGTGATGATGTGCCGCCATCGAATGTTCGTTGTGCCCATGATGATGTGCCGTCATCGAATGTCCGTTGTGCCCGTGATGATGCGCCGCCGGCGAGTGCTCATAGCGCTCCCCATCCTCGTCTCCGTGGTCCGGATGCCCCCCACTTCCGTGATGTACATCATCGTGCAGATGTCCGTGATGCTCACTCCCGTGCGCATCCCCGTCCGCCGCATCGTTTTTCGTTTCCTTCAGATGTCCGTACAAATACGCCATATCGTGGTCATGATTCTCATGCCCTTTGTCCATCCGCACATCAAAGTCGCAAACATCGATCCCGTTTTTCCTTTTCCGGGATATGATGATCTCATACCCTTCCAGCGGGAGCGAAAGAAGCGCCTTTTTCAGCTTATCCGCATCTGCCCCCAGATCCAGCAGGGCCCCGACAACCATATCCCCGCTGATCCCCGATGTGCTTTCGATATATACCGTTTTCCCCATTTTATCCTCCTTTTGCTCTATCCTTTGCATTCTTCCGACGTACTCGAAAGGCACCGCAGCGCCATCCGCACCCTACACATCCATCGCATTGCCATGCCTTGCCGCCCGGATGTAGTCACTGCCCCAGAACGAAAACAGCAGCTGTATCGTCATCACCACCCAGATCACCGGCTCGCAGGCAACAACCGCATAAAATCCGAACATCGGGATAAAAGCAATGACGAATAAAATCTTCATCGCAAATTCGATCACGCTCGAAATGAGCGGCAGCAGCTTTTTCCCGATCCCCTGCAGTCCGTAGCGCGTGTTCAAAAGTATTCCCAGCACCGCGTAATTCGGGCCGACCACCTTTAAGTAGAGGCCGCCGTTTTTTACCACATCCGGCTCCGTCGTACCGGCAATCAGCGAAACGATCGCGTCCGCAAAGAAGAACAGCACCACGGAGATCACCGCTGCCAGCACCACATCCATCGTATAGGCAGTCTGCATCCCCTTGATGATGCGCTCCGGCTTTTTCGCGCCCGCGTTCTGCGCGATGAAGGTCGCCATCGCGATCCCAAGCGAGAGGATCGGCATAAAGAAGAACATATACAGCTTCCTCGCTGCCGTATGCGCCGCGATCAGCGTACTGCCGAGTCCGTTGATGCCCGATTGCAGGATCACGGAACCGGCGTTGACGATCGCACCCATCATCGCCATGGAATACCCCTGTCCGAGCAGGTCTTTGTACATTTTCGCATCAATAGCGAAATGCCGGCGTTCCGGGATCAAAAGCGGCGTCTTCTTCATAATGTAAATGACGCAGAGCACCGCCGATACCCCCTGCGCGATCACGGTCGCCACAGCCGCCCCCGCAACGCCCATATGCGCCTGTGTGATCAGGACAAGATCCAAAATCACATTCAATACGGACGAAAACACCAGAAAGATCAGCGGGATCACACTGTTGCCGATCGCCCGCATCACGCCAGCCAGCGTATTGTAAGCAAACATCACAACCAGCCCTAAGATGATGACGATGATGTAGCTGTAGGACTTTTCGATGAGATGCTCCGGCACGTTAATCAGATGCAAAAGCGGCCGCACGCCAAGCGCCGCAAGGATGGTAAAAAGAATACACGATACCACACCGATCACAATACAGCCGGCGACGGACTGCTTAATGCGGTCGGGATCCTTCGCGCCGTAGCAGCGTCCGGTTACGATCGCCATGCCGCTCCCGATCCCGATGCAGAACCCCGTCAAAAGGTCGAACACCGAATTGACCGAGCCGATCGCCGCTAATGACTCCGTCCCAAGCGTATTGCCGACGATCGCCGTATCCATCGTATTATACAGCTGTTGAAAAACGTTGGAGATAAAGATCGGAACCGCAAACATGATCAGATTCTGCAAGATCGGTCCGCCTATCATATCAGGCACAAAGCGCGCTTTTTTTTCTTTATTCATCGTACATTCCTTCTTTTCTGCCGTAAGGAACTGTTAAGAATTATCTTTTAAATTTGGCGCAGGATTCGCGCTCAGATGCAAATCGAAAAATCGCAGGCGTAGCGGGCTACGTCAAGATTTTTTCGATGAAGCAGATGAGTGTGAAGACAAGCCAAAATGAAAGA
>JAFSYD010000091.1 GCA_017443685.1 Lachnospiraceae bacterium
CTGATCACAGAAAATGAACTGAAGTTTGCTTTGCAGATGCAAAAGCAGACCAGGGATAAGTTAGGAGAGGTCCTTGTCAAGAACAACATCGTATCCGAAGAGGATATGGCGCGGACGCTTGCGTATCAGCTGGAGGTTGATTATGTCGACCTCAATAAAATGAACATTCCGCAGGAGCTTTCGCATGTGATCATGCGCAACACGGCGAGGAAGAACCATCTCGTTCCCATCCAGAAGCAGGGCGATTCCCTTTACATCGCGATGGATGACCCGCTGAACTATTACGCGATCGACGAAGTGCGCAAGGTGACGAAGCTGCGCATCGTTCCGATGATCGCTACCGAGTCGGCGGTGGATCGCGCGATCACGAACCTTTATGGCAATGAGGGTGCGCATCAGGCAATCCACGATATTTTAAGCGAGCGCTCGGAGCACGCGACCGCGGGCGGGCGGGTATCCACATCGAACACCAACGCGTTTGACTTTGTCATTTCCACGAACGTGATCGGCGACGATACCGAAAGCGCGCCGACGATCCGTCTGGTGAATTCGATCATAGAGCGCGCGGTTGCGGAGCATGCGTCGGATATCCATTTCGAGCCGCGGGAGCATGAGATGGACGTGCGGATGCGGATCGACGGCATCATGCGTGATATCTTAAACGTCCCCGGTGATATCATGGTGTCCGTGATCGCGCGTGTAAAAACGATGGCGAACATCGATGTCGCCGAAAAGCGTATTCCGCAGGACGGACGTTTTGCGGTCAGTGCCCTCGGCAAATCCATCGACATGCGTGTATCGACGCTGCCGATCGCCTGGGGAGAAAAGGTGGTCTGCCGTCTTTTGGATAAGTCGAATACCAACGTGGACAAACAGGATCTCGGGATGACGCCCGATGATATGCGCAAATACGACAAGCTCATTCACTATCACAACGGCGTGCTTCTGATCGTGGGGCCGACCGGTTCCGGAAAGTCCACGACGATGTATTCCATGCTGAACGAGCTGAACACCCGTGACGTGAATATCGTCACTTTGGAAGACCCGATCGAGTACAATGTGGACGGGCTGAATCAGGTGCAGATCAACCCGAAGATCGATATGACCTTCGCTTCCGGCTTGCGTGCGATCCTGCGGCAGGATCCGGACATCGTTTCGGTCGGCGAGATCCGCGACGGCGAGACGGCGGAGATCGCGATGCGTGCCGCCCTGACCGGCCGCTTTATGCTGTCCACGATCCATACGAATGACGCGGTCGGCGCGATCGAGCGCTTAGAGGACATCGGTATTGAGCCTTACCTGGTATCCTCGACCCTGCGCGGCGTTATCTCACAGCGTCTGGTGCGCCGGATCTGTCCGCATTGCGGGGAAGAGTATTATCCGCAGAGGGATGAGCAGATGCGTCTCGGGTTAGAATACGATCCGGACCGGACGTTTAAGTTCGGAAAAGGCTGCCAGCACTGCTATGATACGGGATATTCCGGCAGAATCGCGGTATACGAGATATTGACCGTGACGCCGAAGATCCGCGATCTGATCTACGCGAAGGCGAGCCGGAGCGATATTGAGGAGGAGCTTAAGACGAAGGAATCGGATTTTGTTTCCTTAAAGGACAATGCCCTTAAGCTTGTTGAAGAGGGCGTTACCACTTCATTTGAAGCGTTAAGGATCATCAATGAGGTGGATTTTACGGATTAAACAGCAGAGGAGAAAACAATTATGATGACAATTGATGAACTTGTAGCAAAAGCAAAAGCAGACGGCGCTTCCGATATTCATGTGATCTGCAATCTGCCGCCGAAATACCGCAACAGCGGCGAACTGCAGGATATGTCGGACGAGATCTGCACGAAGGAATACTGCCTTGCCCTGGCAAGACAGCTTGCGGGGAGTGAGGAGAATTTCAACGAGCTGATGACAAAGGGTGAGCTTGACGCGGCGGATACGTTCGCGGGCAACCGCTGCCGTATCCATCTGTTCAAGCAGCAGGGCGTACCGTCGCTGGCGCTTCGTCTGTTATCCGAGAACATTCCGGATCTGATGACGTTAGGCCTGCCGATCGCGGTCATGGATCTGCCGAAGCTCCACAAGGGGATCGTCCTTGTTACGGGTGAGACCGGTTCCGGTAAATCCACCACGCTTGCGGCGCTGATGGACAACATCAACCACAATTACAAGCGTCATATCGTGACCTTAGAAGACCCGGTCGAGTACATTTACAAGCCGGATCTGTGCGCCATCAACCAGCGCGAGGTCGGCAAGGATACCGAAAGCTTCGCAATGGGGCTTCGTGCATCGCTTCGTGAGGACCCGAACGTGATCCTGATCGGTGAGATGCGTGACCGTGATACGATCGAGACGGCGATCACGGCAGCGGAGACCGGACACCTGGTATTCGGCACCCTGCACACGGGCAGTGCCGCGGATTCGATCGACCGTATGGTGCAGGTTTTCCCGGAGGCGGCGCAGACGCAGATCCGCCTGCAGCTTTCGATGACGCTGGTTGCCGTTTTAACGCAGCAGCTCGTGCAAAGGAAGGGCGGCGGCCGTGCACTCGCGGCGGAATACATGATCGTCACCGACGCGATCCGCAATCTGATCCGTTCCGGCAACACGCCGCAGATCGCGAACGCGGTTGCGACTTCCGCGGATATCGGCGGACAGACGATGGATCAGGCGCTGATCGGCCTGGTCAGAAGGGGACAGATCACGCGCGAGAATGCGCTGCATTACGCGGTCAATAAGGAATTTGTTCAAAGACAGATGGGCTAAGGAGCATAAATGGTAACTTTCAAATACAGGGCGCGTCTTACGACCGGACAGGAAGTGGAAGGCCTGATCGAGGCTTTTGACGAGCTTGAGGCGACTGCCAAGATCCGTTCCCAATATGACATTGTCCTTGATATGAAGCAGGTGCGAAGCCTTGAGCCGCCGAAGCTTTTGTCTTTCCTTTCGGCGGATCTCGGGGGCGCGAAGCTGAATGCGAAGGCGTTCACCCTGATGTGCTCGCAGTTTTCGACGATCCTTCGCGCCGGCATTCCGATCGCACGGGCGGTCAAGCTGATCGGAAACAAGACGACGGACAAGGCGCTAAAGAAGATCCTGTCAAAATGTTCCGAGGACGTGGAGGCGGGGCGTTCGCTTTCCTCGAGCTTTGCGGAGCACGGCGGCAATATCTTCCCGCCGACGTTTGTCGAGACCCTGCGTGCCGGCGAGGAAGCCGGTGACATGGCGGGCTCTTTTGAATCGATCTACAAGCATTTTGACAAGCAGACGAAAATGAGCGACAAGGTGCGCGGCGCCATGACCTACCCGATCTTCGTATTGATCATCGCGGTCGTTGTCGTTATGGTGCTGATGGTAAAGGTCGTGCCGACGTTCACGGCGATGTTCGAGGAACTGGACGCCGAGCTTCCGATCATGACGCAGATGCTGATCGCGATCTCCATGTTTTTCCGTAATTACTGGTTCGTGATCGCCGGTATCATAGCGCTGATCGCGGTGGGATTCATCCTGTTAAAACGTTCGCCGAAGGGAAGGATCTTCCTTGCGAAAACGCAGCTTCGCCTGCCGGTTCTCGGCAATATCGCGCAGCTGAACGCGGCGAGTCTGTTCGCTAACACAATGGCGACGATGATCGGTTCGGGACTGCCGGTGACCAAAGCGGTATCCATAACGGCAAACGTTATGACGAATGAAATCATCAAGGAAAAGGTCGCGGGGATGGTCGGCAGGATCGAGGAAGGCCGGTCTGTGGTGGACTCGATGCGGGAGACCGAGGTGATGCCGGATATTCTGACGGATATGGTCGGCGTCGGTGAGGAGACCGGTGAATTAAGGGATACGCTCGATACGGTGGCTGCGTATTATGACAATGAGCTGGAGCTTGCGGTATCGAAGGCGATCGCGATGTTAGAGCCTTCGATGCTGATCTTTCTTGCGGTGGTTGCCGGCTTCATTGTCATTGCGATCTACATGTCGATGTTCGAGATGTATTCGGTGATGTGAGTGTGAATACTATGATAAAAATATATATCGCCTTTTGGCTGTTCCTTTTTGGAACGGTATTCGGTTCTTTTTTGAACTGTGCGGCGATGCGGATCGTCCGCGGCGAGGATTTTATCAGAGGCAGGAGCCGGTGCCGGTCTTGCGGACACGAGCTTAGGGCAATGGATCTCATCCCGATCGTGTCATGGCTGTTATCGCATGGCAGATGCCGGTACTGTAAGGCGAAGCTGTCGCTTCGTTACCCTTTGACGGAGCTGGTGTTCGCCGTGGCGCTGGAGGGCCTGTTTTTCCGATACGGTATTACGGTGGCGTTCGCGGGCGCCTCGTGCCTTACCGGCTGCCTGTTCGTGCTGTCGCTGGTGGATCTGGAAATCCTTGAGATCCCGGACGGCTGTCTTTTGACCGGAGTGATCGCGTTTTGTGTGACGGCGCCTTTTACGATGGAGAGCGCGAAAGCGTTTTTTCTTCACGTGGCTGCCGGCCTTGTGACCGGGGTCGTTATGCTGGTCCTGTCGCTTGTGATGGACGGCGTTTTGCAAAGGGAGAGTATGGGCGGCGGCGATATCAAGCTGTTTGCGCTGCTGGGCCTGTGGTTCGGTTTTACCGGGATATTGATCTTGACCTTTTTATCCTGTATCTTCGGACTGCTGTTCGTATCGGTCAGGAGAAGGCAAACGGAGCCGGGCGGCATATTTCCGTTCGGACCGGCGATCGCGGCGGCAGCGTATGTGATGCTGATCTTCGGAGACGGTTTGCGGGATTGGTATTTTCGTTTCCTCTGACGGAAGCGGGTGATAAGGAGTTTTTTCATATATGGCTAAGGATACAATGGTTGGTATCAGCTGTTCTCATGGCAGGCTGACGCTTGCGTATATGCGTGGCGGCGTGATTAAAAAATGTGTCTGGGCGGATATTCCGGAGAATGTGATCGAACACGGAGAGCTGATATCCGGAAACCTTCTGGCTGCGCTGATCAAGGAGACGATGCGTGCGAACGGGATTTCCGCAAAAAAGGCGGCTTTCGTCTTTTCTTCGTCGAATATCTTCGTCCGTAACTTAATCGTGCCGAAAATGAGTGAGGAGCAGATCCGCTATAATATTCCGTTTGAATTTCGGGATTTCATTCAGGGGGAGCTGAAGGATTTCATTTTTGACTATGCCTGGCGTCCGCCGCTGCCGGACGAGGAGGACGACGGGACGACCGTCAAGCTTCTCGCGGTTGCGATGAAGCGGTCGCTTTTGGGAGAAATAACGGCCGTTCTTAAGCTGGCCGGACTGAAACTGGTCAGAGCCATCCCCGACATCTGCGCTTTTGAGAGTTTGTTGAAGCTTCTGCCAACCGATGAGGAGCGGATGAAGGAACGCTGCTTTTTTGACATCGGCAATTCGTCTTCGCGGATGCTGATCTACAAGAACGGCAGATATAAGCTGACGCATATGGTGGATATGGGCGAGCGGCGGATCGTGCAGGTGATCGCCGATGAGATGAACGTCGATATGCACATCGCAAAGACATACCTCGTGCAGAATTATGAGCAGTGCGGGGAGCTTCCGGCCTGCGTCAACTGTTATAAGGACATTTCAGTCGAGGTCTTAAAGGGCTTAAACTTCTACGAGATCTCGGATATGTCGGCGCGCCTTTCGGATGTTGTGCTCTGCGGCGGCGGGGCCATGATCAAGCCTCTCGTGGAGATGCTGAAAAAGAGGATCATGATGAATGTAAATTTGATGGGCGAGCTGTTTCCGGAAAAGGATGTCAGTGACAATATCAGTATCACGGGCGTTGCGGTCGGCGCATTGCTTTAAGATATAAGGACATACGGAATATGAATTTACATCAGGAAATTTCGCTGGATACGATAAAAAATCTCTTCCGGCGAAAAAAGAAGAAAAGCGAACACTTAAAAACGACGATCAACTTCGTGCGGCTTTCCGAAGAAAAGGGGACGAACTGGTTTTTGGCGATCCCGGGGATCATAGCGATCGTGATCGGTGCGGTGCTGTTTTCGAAGCTGGCCGTGATCGACCGCTACGGACGGCTTTCCAGGGCGCAGGGCGAGGTGGCGGCGCTTGAAGATCAGATCGCCGCGGGAATGGAGGAGCTGAATGGTTCGGGGGAGCTGACCGAACAGTTTTACCATTACACCTGGACCGGAATGACGGAGGAAGAGCTGTCAAGGGAAAGCCGGGTGCGGATCACGGGGCTGATCGGCTATATCGACGAGCGGGGGCTCGCCGTGAATGCCTGTTCGCTTTCGGGGAATATACTGACGCTGAATGTTACCGGGGCGAGCCTGGAGCAGATCAGTAAGGTGATGGTGGATGTCCGCGGACAGGAGATTGTGGATACGGCTTCCGTATCCATGGCGCAGACGAAAGAAGCAGCGGAAGACGCCGTTTATGGGGTAGATGCGCAGCTTATCATCAATATCAAGCCGGTTGCGGTAAATGACGGGGGAGACAGTACAGAGGGGGATATGCAGTGAAGACTTTGACGAGGGAGTTTACATTTCGGGAGCGCGTGCTGCTTTTGATCTTCGGCGCGATCATTGTTGCGCTGGTCTATTATCTTTTGGTGGATGAGCCGGTCAGAAGCGGCATAAAAGCGGCGAACTCCAATAAGGAGGCGCTTCTGGTGCAGGTTGCGGCGGTCGAACAGCAGCTTAATAATATGCACCTGTGGCAGCAGGAGATGGAACATCTGGAAGAAAACGGCCGGCCGCAAAGCTATATGCCAAGCTATAATTACAGCAATGGAGAGCTGGATTTTTTGAATGCGACGCTTGCCGGAACGCTGGATTATTATATCGGATTTAACGAGATCACCAGGGAAGGGGATCAGATCCGCCGGTCCTTTGCTCTGAATTTTTCCTCACCGAGCTATCCGTCGGCGGTGGAGGTGATCGCGGCTTTGGAGAACAGCAAGACGCGTTGTCTGGTAGGGGATTTTTCGATCATGCCGTACGAGAACGGGTCGTCGCTTTCGACAGGTGCGGTGACGGTCAATGCGACAGCGACCTTTTACGAGACGATGTACGGCGGAAAAGAAGACGCCGAGTTGCCGCCCGATTCCGCGCCGCAGCAACAGCTTCCGGAGGAGATGTAAAAGATCTGTTTTATTGGGAAAAGCTTGTTAAGTATACAAGATATTTTTCCGGCAGCCGGATCTCGGAATACACATCGGCGTACTGCTTGGCGGTATAATCCACCACGTAATTCTGGATGAAGTTCTTCGGAACGCCGGCGTCCGTTGCGGCGTCGGCGGCCTTATTGTAGGCGACGGCAGCCTTGGCGTCCGAGGAAAAGCGCCCGATCAGATACTCCCCGTTGATATGGATCTTTGCTTCATAGCGGTCGCGCCCGGCGACCGTTTTTTTGGTGACTCCGTGATAACGGTTGATGACGATGATGTTCTGGTAGCGGAAGTCGAGGGAGTCCCCGTTGGCAAACGCGTAATCCTTTCCGGCGACGGCGAAGTTTTTGATCCCGTAGCGCGCTAAAATGCCGTACTGCATACCGAAATCGTTGACATAGATGTGCCCGTCGTGTACTAAGATCCGGTGCTCGGAGTAGTAGAAAAGATCGTCGTTGTCAAATTTTAACTCGCCGACTCCTTTTAAAAAATAGGAAAAATAGCCGGTGCGTAAATAGATCGGCGTCTTGATGTATATTCCGTGGTCACGGTGGTTTAAGATCGTAACCGCTTTGTCAAAAGACAGCGGCTTGTGGTGATCCGAGATGTTTAAGATCGTAATATCCTTATCCGCGTATAGCCGGTGGGCGATGCGGTAAGCTTCGGACGCGTCGTCTTCCGAATCGAAGCTTCCTAAGGATACATGCCGGCCCGCATGCGTGATATTGGCGCGGTAATACACCGTGCCGTCTTTTTTCGTTGTCTGATAGGCGCCCTTTTTCATAATGGATAGTATAACAGATGACGACGTTTGTGGGAAGCTTATTAAGCCGTGTAATCAACCAGAACGCCGATGAACGGCTCGTATGCTTCCTCTTCGCCGTCCGCGGCCACGTCGATGTGTCCTTTTTGCGGGCGGTTCTCGCGGCTGCTGTTGTTCTTGACGTCATGGCGGCTGACCGATGTGTCCTTTGCGGAATCGGAGACCGCGTGGATCGTTCGTCTGATCGGACGGTTGTGCATATCGTCTTCTTTTTTGCGCAGCTTCTTTTGTACGGTAACGGCGTTTGCCGTGCCCGCCAGCGTCCGTCCTGTGTTCGGGGACGCATCAGAGATCCGCTCTAAATCGATAGCGGATGGGATCATTCCAAAACCGGTGCCTGTCATGGTGCGTCCTCCTTTCTTAAAAATGCGCTGTCCGGATAATTCCTTCCCTTTTCTATTTATATCGGCGAATTTGCTTGAAAATTAAATCGGATTTTATTAAGGAACTGTTAAGAATTATCTTTTAAATTTGGCGCAGGATTCGCGCTCAGATGCAAATCGAAAAATCGCAGGCGTAGCGGGCTACGTCAAGATTTTTTCGATGAAGCAGATGAGTGTGAAGACAAGCCAAAATGAAAGA
>JAFSYD010000006.1 GCA_017443685.1 Lachnospiraceae bacterium
GCGGAACGGATCTGCTCCTCCAAAAGAGAGATCTGATTCTCAAGACGCCCTTTGGTCAGCGTCACGTTCTGCTGCTCCTCGCGGATCGTATCGATCCGTGCGCCGATCTCCGCAAGCTGTTCTTCGAGTGCCGCATACTCCCGGCGAATGTACTCGTTCTCCTCGGCCTGCGACTTCAGCTGCTCATTCGCGTTATCGTAATGCTCTTTTACCGTCGCAAGCTCCGTGCTCAAGCGCTCGGCTTCGATCAAAAACATATTGACGTCGAGCTTTTTCATTTCCTCGCGAAGGGTCAGATAACGGTGTGCCGCCTGGGCCTGCTCGCCCAGAGGACCGACCCGGCGCTCAAGCTCTTTTAAAATATCATTGACGCGGACAAGATTGTCCCGTTCTTCCGCTAATTTTTTCTGCGCCGCGACTTTTCGCTTTTTATATTTTACGATACCGACCGCTTCGTCAAAAAGCTCGCGCCGCTCCTCGGGCTTACCGCTTAGGATCTTCTCGATCTGTCCCTGCCCGATGATCGAATATCCTTCCTTGCCGATACCCGTATCATAAAACAGCTCGTTTACATCCTTTAAGCGGCAGGCCGTGCCGTTCAAAAGATACTCGCTTTCGCCGCTCCGGTATACCCGTCTGGCGATCGTTACCTCTTCAAAATCCACGGGCAGAATATGGTCGGAATTGTCAAGCGTGATCGCAACATAAGCGTAGCTTAAGGATTTGCGGTTCTCCGTACCGGAAAAAATGACATCCTGCATACTTGCGCCACGCAGCTGCTTTGCGGACTGTTCTCCAAGTACCCAGCGCACCGCGTCGCCGACATTGCTCTTTCCGCTGCCGTTCGGTCCGACGATACCGGTGATCCCGTTATGAAATTCAAGTACGATCTTATTTGCAAAGGATTTAAACCCATGCATTTCAATACTTTTTAAATACATCGTCCGTTCACCGGTTCCCTTTTAAAAACAACAGTCCCTGATACGCCGCCTCCTGCTGCGCGCTCTTTTTTGATGAACCGCTCCCGCGTCCGATACAGCGTTCGTCCAAATGCACTTCCATCGTAAACGTTTTGTCGTGATCGGGACCTTCTTCCGCCACCAGAATATAGGACAGCGCACCCGTATGAGCTCCCTGCACAAGCTCCTGCAGGCGCGTTTTGGAATCGAACTGCAGAAAACGTTTTTCAATGTCAACAAGGATATAGGACTCGATCAGCCGCTTGCAGTCGGCCTTCGCTCCATCCAGATACATTGCGCCTAAAAGCGCCTCCATTGCGTCTGATAATATGGAGTCACGCGCCCCGCCGCCGTTAACCTGCTCACCATGAGAAAGGCGAATATGCTCGCCCAAAGAAAGCTTCCTTGCAACATTCGCAAGCGTCGGCTCACACACTAACGCCGCCCGCATTTTGGAAAGATCTCCTTCCGGAAGCTCCGGGAAATTTAGATACAAGAACTCGCTGGACATAAGCTCTAAAACCGCATCCCCCAAAAATTCCAGCCTCTCGTTGTCCGAAAAATGGGGAAGACGGTTCTCGTTCGCATATGAACTGTGCGTCAGAGCCATCTTCAGCAAATTCTTGTCTTTAAATTCGTATGCGATTGCCTCTTCGACGCCCGAATAAAAACTCATCGAAGCCTTATCCGACCGTCTTGCGGATCAACTCGACCGCGTCTCCGACCGTAACGATATCATCGGCAACATCCGCGGGAACTTCAACGTCGAGTTCTTCCTCTACTCCCATAATGATCTGGAAAATATCCAGCGAATCCGCACCGAGATCATCAACAAATGTGGTCTCTTCCGTGATCTCATCCGGATCAACGTTCAACACTTCCGCGATTATCCGTTTTAAAAGATCAAATTCCATTGCTATCTCCTTCCAAAAACCCTTTAATTTTCCCGGTAATATCTTCCTGTTTAAACGCGATGCACTGGATGATCGCGTTCCTTATCGTGCCCGCATTCGCGCTTCCGTGCGTTTTCACCACAAGACCGTTAAGACCCAAAAGCGGCGCCCCGCCATAGGTGTCGGTATCAAAACCTTTGAGCGTCTTCTTAAGCGCGGGCAAAGCGAGCACAGCGCCGATCTTGCTGCGCAGGCTGCTCATCAATCCCTCTTTGATCACTCCGACAAGCGTCGCGGATAAGCCCTCGTATAATTTCAAAATGACGTTCCCGACAAACGCCTCGCAGACGATCACGTCCGCTGCACCGGAGGGAATATCTCTTGCTTCTATGCTTCCGGTAAAGTTGATATCGGCGCATTCCTTAAGCAGAGGAAACGTTTCTTTCACCAGAGCGTTGCCCTTCTCCTCTTCCGCGCCGATGTTGACGATGGCGACACGGGGATCCTTCACACCGACGACATCCCGCATATAGATCGAGCCCATCCGTGCAAACTGCACAAGATGCTCCGGTCTCGCATCCACGTTCGCGCCGCAGTCGATCAAAAGCGACACGCCCTGCTTCGTCGGGATCAGCGGTGCCAGGGGCGGCCTGCGGATACCCTTTAAGCGTCCGGCGACAAGCTGACCGCCGACTAAGACAGCGCCGGTGCTGCCCGCCGATACGAAGGCATCGGCCTCGCCCGTCTTTACCATATGTAATCCGACGACGATGGAGGAATCCTTTTTCCTGCGGATCGCGTTCACCGGCGGCTCCGCCATCTCTATGACCTCGCTTGCCGGTACGATGTGCAGCCGCTTGGTATCCGATGCTCCTCTTTTGGCAAGACCTTCTTTTAAAATATCTTCCCTGCCGACCAAAAACACTTCGATCTCTTTTCGCGTCCGTACCGCATCAAGACTGCCGTCGATCACCGCGTCCGGTGCGTTATCCCCGCCCATCGCGTCGACGGCGACTTTTACCGTTTCCATAACGATTACCTCTTGTTGTAGCACAAATCCCCCTGCCGATAATGCGACAGAGGGAAGTTAAGCCAGCTGTATGAGCGGAAGATCAATCAACCGCTACAATCTCACGCTTATTATAAGAACCGCAGTTCTTGCATACACGATGCGGCATCATAAGCGCACCACATCTCGAGCACTTAACCAGCGTCGGAGCGGACATCTTCCAATTCGCTCTTCTTCTGTCGCGTCTTCCCTTGGAAGATTTATTCTTCGGACAAATGGACATCTGTTGTCACCTCCTTTTTATAATACAATTCCCTCTAATGCCTTCGCCATCTGTAAACTTCCTGCCGGACGTTCGCATCTGCACGCGCCTTCATTGAGATCGGCACCGCAGAGGGGGCATAAGCCCTTGCAGTCTTCCCGGCAGAGTACCTTTGACGGGAGGCTTAAGAAAATTTCATCCTGCAACAATTCGTCAGGGCTGAGCACATTATCCGTAATGCCGCTGACCGGATCCTCTTCATCCGGTACGATGCTTTCGTCCTGAATCGGATACGTCCGGTCGATGGTAAGGGAAAGCGTACGCTCTACATCTTTTAAACAACGGTCACATCGCATGATCACCGTCGTCTGGGTCTCTCCCTTCACGGATAACCGCTTGCCTGCCATATTCGCGATCGAAAGATCAAATGGCACAAGCTGCTTGATCGGATAGCTTTCCGGCGTATTGACAAAGTCCACTTCACTTGTTACCGGAAACGACCGCTCGATCCCGGGCTTCTTACAAATATCAGTCAGATCAATACGCATACTGCCACCCCAAATCCACAACATAAAGATTATAACGGCACTTTTGTGTCGTGTCAACTAAAAATATGATTCAAGGGTCAAAAGCCTGTTCCCACGACAAGCTTGCTTGGCGGTGGGGACAAGGCTTAGTGACCCGCTCCCACATGAGCAAGAAGTGGGGCGAA
>JAFSYD010000092.1 GCA_017443685.1 Lachnospiraceae bacterium
ACGACAAGCTTGCTTGGCGGTGGGGACAATGCTTAGTGACCCGCTCCCACATGATCAAGAAGTGGGGCGAAAGCCGCACGGGATTGCGAATGTGGGTAGGATTGTGGGAGTGCGAAGCACGGAACAATCCGTGAATCACCTTTTGACCCTCAAATCATAGAATGGACAGATAGAAGCTGTTTTTTGGACTGCTTCTTAAGGAAAATGAAGGGATATTGATAATATGACGAGTATGGTCGATTTGGAAGTCGTTCTCGACGAGGAATGCTTTGAGCCGAAGGTAAAGATCCATACGAAAAGCAGAACAGATCTGGTCGAAAAGATCATCGGTGCCATTGAAAAAGTAACCGCGACGGAGTTTCCTTTTGTTACGGGGCATCTGAACGGAAAAGTGGAGCTGATCTCCCAAAGGGATATCGTACGAGTGCGTACGGAAGGGCGTCGGCTGATCTGCGATACCGACGAGGATTCTTTTGTGGTACGCCGGTCCCTGACAAGCCTGGAAGAGGTTTTGGACCGGGACAGATTCTGCAGGATCTCGCAATCGGAGATCATCAATCTGTACAAGGTAAAGTGCTTTGACATCAGTATGGCGGGGACGATCATTGTGGAGTTCGATAACGGGATCCAGTCATGGGTGGCGCGAAGATATATGAAGACCATCCGGGATATCTGCTATGACAGATAGTTTGGTAACAAATCCGCTTGTCAGACGGTTTCATAATATTTCAGGCGCAGAATTCCTCCCAAAAGAATTAAGGGGGTAAACGTGAACGTAAAAAACACAGCTATTATTCGGGCTATGATCGGCTTTCCCCTTGGAATGCTGGTGGGATTTGTTTTAACGGCCGTATCGGCGACGGTGTCCTTTGATGACGGCACCTTTTATTATTGCGCACCGGAATTTGCCCGTGCGATGGGAAGCGGCGAAGCAGCGCTGCTCATTCAGACGCTGGTGACCGGCTTTTACGGCGCGTTCGGGATGGGCGCCTCCGCGATGTATGTGATCGAGGAATGGAGTCTTTTGCGTGCATCTTTGACACATTTTCTGCTGACGCTCGGGCTGATGTATCCGATGGCGTTCTTTCTGCGGTGGTGGGCACCGGTGCCGGTGTCGGATAATCTGATCATGCTGTTCTTTTTTGTATGTGTCTATGTTTGTATCTGGTTTTCTCAGTATTTCAGTCTGAAGATCAAGGTTCGTCGGCTGAACCGGGAATTTGCCGAATGGAAAAGGACGGCAGGCGAACGGTTGATGGCCGGTTGAGCCGGTTGAACAACTCCCTTTTTTGTGTAGAAAATTTCCCCCAAAAGAGGTAGAATATTCCCGAGGAGATGGGAATGTGCTGATCTTTGTATTTGGCGGAAGCGCAAGCGGGAAATCGGCCTATGCGCAGGCAAGGATATGTGAATTGGCGGGAAAAGCGAAAGCCGGAGTGACACCGGACGCAAAGTCCTTACATATGACGTATCTTGCGACCATGGAAAATGACGGTTCCGAGGCAGCGGAGCGCATCGCGGCGCACAGGAAGGCAAGAGCCGGAATGGGCTTTGCTGTGGTGGAATGTCCGAGGGCGGTGGGGGAAGCTGCCGCAGCGTGTGAACCGTTCGTGCTGCTGGAAGCGGTGTCGAATCTGCTTGCGAACGAGATGTTTAAAAGAGAGGACGATCCGGATGCCGGGGAATCTGACAGGAACGGGAATTCGAATGTCAGACTGGATGATGACTGCGGTAATCCGTATGCCGGAAAATCTGACGGGTGCGGTGGTTCGGATGAATCGGACAGGGATATTTTTCACTCGCCGGTGGATCGTGTGTTTTCCGATATCTGTGTATTGAAGGAAGCATCGGAGGCACTTGTCGTCGTAAGTGACGACATTTTTTGTGATGGGATGGAGTATGATGCGGAAACGGAAGCTTATCGCGCGAATCTTGGCCGGCTGCATCGGAAGATCGCATCGGTGGCGGATGAAGTGGTTGAAGTGATCTGCGGGATTCCGGTTGCAAGGAAAGGGGGCTTACGATGGAGGCGTTGATCATAGCTTTTTCCATGTATTCACGGATTCCGATGCCGAATGTGGAATGGAATGAGAAAAATACGAAGTCGGTGATGCTCTTTCTTCCGCTGGTCGGTTCGGTTCTGGGAATCCTCTCGGTCGGGCTGCTTTTGGCGGCAAGAAGGCTTGCGATAGGTGAGTTGCCGACAGCGCTGCTTTTTGTGGCACTTTATATCTTTTATACCGGTGGTATTCATCTGGATGGTTTTGCGGATACTGCTGACGCGCGGCATTCGTATCTTGGAAAAGAAAAGCGTCGGCGGATCCTTGCCGATCCCCATATTGGGGCATTTGGGGTGATCCGGCTGTTTTTGTTCTTTGTTCTTGCAATCGCGGGCGTCCTTCTGGTATTAGAAAAAATGCCGGAAGGCAGATTGTTAAATTTTGCTTTTATTATACCGGTATCGGCACGGATGCTGGTGTCGTTTGCTGTGGCATATCTGCCGGCGGCGCGGAAGGAAGGGCTCTATTATACCTTTTCGGGAGAAAGGAACGGGATTCCTCTAAAGGCGGCGGCCATAGTGGAAATGCTGATATTATCTGTGCTTGCGTTGTATGAGCTTGGATGGATTGGCGCAGGAATCTTAATTTATTATATTATAATATACTTTTTTGCGAAGCGTTTTTCGATGGAGGATTTCGGAGGGATGTCCGGCGATCTGAGCGGGTGGCTGCTTTGTGTGGCAGAGCTTGGGGCGCTTTATGCCGGGATCGCAGCCGGCTTTGCCGGATTGCGATGAGATGTTAAATATGGTTTTGATTATTGGTAGTGCCTTTCAGGGAAAAACAGAATATGCGAAATCCTTATGTTCGATAACGGATACAGAGATTTTTGACGGCTTTGAAAGAGCGGCTGAGTGGGAGACGGTATTATACGGATCGGAAAGAGCGGCGGAGCGGGATACGATGTTTTTCGGGTCGGAAATAGCGGCGGAGCGGGATGCGGCATTCTGCGGATCGGGTGTACGGATGACGGGCGATGATGTTGTGAAGGCAAAACAGGGTGGCGGTGTCTTACCCGGAACGCCTTATCGCGCGGTTTGTCATTATGAGGCGATCGTTCGATGTCAGGTTAAGAACGGGAAGGATCCGGTAAAGGAACTATACCGGCTGCTTGAGGTGTTACGGCAAGCGGATGCGGCAGGCGGAAAGGATGCAGATATTGGCAAAGCAGAGGTGGTTGGCGGAGATTACCCGGATTTTGGACAAGAGGAGAGTAAGGGGAGTTTGATGACAGGACACGCCGGATGTTTTTGTCTGATCGCGGATGAAGTCGGGAGAGGGATCGTGCCGATCGAACGGTCGGAGCGCAAGCTCAGGGATCTGATCGGTCGAACGCTGATCGAAGCGGCGAAAGCAGCGGATGCGGTCTGCCGCGTGACCTGCGGGATCGGGGAGCGGATCAAATGAGCTGGCTGTTGATCCGGCACGGGATGACACCGGGCAATGAGCGCAGGGCTTATATCGGAAGTACGGATGAGCCGCTTTCCGCTGACGGGCGTGCGGCATTGGCAAAGGCGGCGGCTTTGGGGGAGTACCCGCCGGCAGATAAAATATATGTATCCCCGATGCTGCGCTGCCGGCAGACGGCAGAGATCATTTATCCCCATGTGGATGCGGTTGTTTTGGACGGATTGAAAGAACGTGATTTCGGTATCTATGAGGGAAAGACGTTTACAGAATTAACATCCGACGCGGCATATATGAAATGGGTGAACAGCGGCGGTACGCTGCCTTTCCCGGGGGGTGAGGACGATGGATGCTTCCGGCAGCGGGTGCTTTTTGCATTTGACGGGATCTGGAGAGCTGAGCACCGCAAAAGGGTAGCGATCATTGCGCACGGCGGAACGATCATGACGATCATGGCGGAGCGGTTTGCGAAGAAAGGGGAGGACGCTTTTTCTTTTCAGTTAGCGAACGGAAAATTTTTTGAGATACCCCGGTAAGTTATGGATAGCGAACGGGAACATGCCGCACCGGGATTCGACTGATAATGCAGTGGAGATTATGATGTTAAATGAAGATGTGATTTTTTATCGGAGCCTGGTACTGTCCGAGAACGAAGTGATCGGGTAACAGTACCGGGTCCGACCGGACGTAAGTAAGTCAAATATTACTTGCAGTAATATAGGAGAAATGGAAATGTCCTTTGAGCATTATATTCGAAGCGGACAACAGAGACTGCGTTTGGGCTATACGACGGGAACCTGTGCAGCCCTTGCGGCAAAAGCGGCGACGGAGCTTCTGCTGACCGGAAGGGCGCCCGAGCGGATCTCGGTCATGACGGGACGCGGGATCGAGGTAACGGTACCGGTGGAACGATGGGGTATAGACGGATACGCAGATGGATATGTGGATGAAAGCCATCCTTCGGAGAACGGGAGGCCGTTCGCATCGGCAGTAGTGGAACGTGGGGGCACAGATATCGCGAAAGCCCGGATGAGAGACAGAAAGTTGCGCTGCGCGAGGTGTTCCGTTATAAAAGATGCCGGTGACGATCCCGATGTGACGGACGGGATCGAGATCGTGGCGACGGTGCGTAAGGCAGGGAACGGCTCTGCGGATGCGACGGGAACCGCACTGTCCGGGGGGGCTGTGGCGGCGAACGCGAAGGATCAAAATGACGCGATGAGAATGGCGCCGGATGCGTTGCGTGGAAACGACAGACCGGAAAGAACGCCTGTTATTACGATCGACGGCGGGGAGGGGGTCGGGCGAGTGACAAAGCCCGGGCTTGACCAGCCGGTCGGGGCGGCGGCCATCAACAGCGCTCCGCGGAAACAGATATCGGAAGCGGTGCGCGAAATATGCGAGGCATGCGGTTTTTTCGGGAGTTTGGAAGTCGTGATCTCCGTACCCGAGGGGGAAGCGATCGCGAAGAAGACCTTTAATCCGGCAATCGGGGTGGTCGGCGGTATTTCCATTTTAGGGACAAGCGGGATCGAGTATCCGATGAGTGAGGACGCGATCATAAAAAGCATCGAGGTGGAGCTGCACCAGGCAAGGCAGCTTTCGGAAAACGTCATCATTACCCCCGGAAATTACGGGGAAAAATGTATCGAAAAATACGGATTGAACGATGGGGGAATCCCGGTGGTGCGGTTCTCCGGCTATTTGGGAGAGGCTCTCGATATCTGTGTGGCGGAAGGATTCGAAAACGTGCTTCTTGTCAGTCATATCGGGAAGCTTGTTAAGACGGCAGGCGGGATCATGAACACGCATCAGCGGAACGCGGACTGCAGGATGGAGCTTTTTACGGCACATGCCGCGATCTGCGGTGCGGACACGACAGTCTGTAAGGAGCTGATGCGGCAGACGACGACCGATGCCTGCATCGCTGTATTGGATGAAGCGGAGCAGAAGTCGACGAGCCTGCGGGATCGGGTGATCCGGTCGCTGATGGAAGCCATTGATGAACATCTGAACCGTCGCGTAGACGGGAAATTGAAGATTACGGCAGTGATGTTTTCCAATCGATACGGAATTCTTGCAAGGACCGATGAAAAGTCTATGCAATGAAGGGAAGACCGGAAGACCGGGAGGGGGAAAGGCCGGGAATGAGCAGAATCCTTGCGGACGGCAGGACTTTCGATGTAATACGGGCAGATGATGACAGGACAGTGAAATGGAATCAAAAAACGGGATCATTTACGCGGTCGGGATCGGGCCGGGGAAAAAAGAATATATGACGGATGAGGCGATCGAGGCGATCGAAAAGGCAGATGTTGTGGTTGCTTATTCGACATATGCGAAGCAGATCGCGGCGGCTTTTCCGAATAAAAAGCTCGAAGCAAGCGGAATGCGGCAGGAAGAAGACAGGGTGGATCAGGCGATTTCGTTAGCTGAGGAAGGAAAACGGGTGTGCCTGGTATCAAGCGGCGATGCAGGAGTTTACGGTATGGCGGGGCTTCTGTTTTCGAAGGTTTGCAATAGAAATAAAATCGAAATTAAAGTTGTTGCCGGAGTGACGGCGGCATCTTCCGGAGCGGCAAGACTGGGGGCTCCGCTTGCAAACGATTTTTGTGTGATATCCTTATCGGATATTCTGACACCCTGGGGGATCATTGAAAAACGCCTTGGGGCGGCAGCAGAAGGCGGCTTCGTGATCGTTCTTTACAATGCGGGTTCTAAGGCGCGGCATGAGCATCTGCGCAGGGCGGTGGAGATCATCGCGCCATATCGCGAAGCCGGCACGGTCTGCGGCATAGCCCGTAAAATCGGAAGGGATGGAGAGGAGATCCGGCTGTTGTCCTTTAAGGAATTGGCGGACGCTCCGGTGGATATGGAAACGACGGTATTCATCGGAAATGAAGATACCCAGCGGATTGGCGATCACATGATAACGCTCCGGGGATATGCTGCGGAAAAACAAAGCAATGGGAATAATGCGTGACAGGACAGTGAAAGTAAAAATTAGGAACTGTTAAGAATTATCTTTTAAATTTGGCGCAGGATTCGCGCTCAGATGCAAATCGAAAAATCGCAGGCGTAGCGGGCTACGTCAAGATTTTTTCGATGAAGCAGATGAGTGTGAAGACAAGCCAAAATGAAAG
>JAFSYD010000093.1 GCA_017443685.1 Lachnospiraceae bacterium
ATCCAGAGACTCTGTAATGACCTTGAAGGTTCTGCCTCTGTCATGGCTGCAAAGATTCTTGACATTTTCAAGCATAAAGGATTTCGGCCTCTTTGCTTTCAATATTCTGCAAACATCAAAGAACAGAGTTCCCTGGGTTTTGTCCTCGAACCCTGTAGCGCGCCCCAGACTCTGCTTCTTGGACACCCCCGCTATTGAAAATGGCTGGCACGGAAATCCTGCCACAAGAATATCATGATCCGGGATTGTGTTTTCGTCAACTTTTGTAATATCACCGTCCGGCTGCTCACCAAAGTTCGCAAAATAAGTCTGCTGGCTGTATTTGTTCCATTCATTTGAGTATACGCAATGCCCACCAGCCTTCTCATAAGCAATGCGCATTCCACCAATACCGGCAAACAAGTCTATAAACCTAAAATCCGCATCCAACGGAACAATATCTTTGTTTTGCGATTTCAAAAACTGCATAATAGCGGATGAAACAGCATCCTGTACAGAAGCGCCGGTTTCGTCATTATAGTCCGCCAATGCTTCAAAAACTGCATCATCCAATCTAATATGTATCTGTTTCGCCATCTTCCCGCCTCCTGGGTAATATTCTGTACCAATTTCTACCCATTATATCAAATTCATTTATCAGCCTCAAGTGATTGGGATATTTTTGGTATAGATTTTTTCCCGCCGCTCCTTCCATTTTTTCCCAAAAAAAATTTTCCAATAAAAAAGAGAGGACGAAAACGCCCTCTCCTCTATGAAATGATTATTCGTATTCCCTGTTATCTGCGGAAGTATCTTACCCGGCGGAGGGTTCGGAATGCCAGGAACATAATTCCGAGCACAAAGAAGATCTCGCCAAGGAAGATGACCTGCTCCATCACGTCGCCTGTCTTCGGGGAATCACCGTCGGCTGCGCCGATGTTCGACTTCGGGTTCGCCGCGTTAACTCCGTTGTTCGGGTTCGCCTTGCCGTTCGCTGCCGGCGTGCCTGCAGCCGAAGCACTTTCTTCCACGAATGCATAGATGGAAAAATGATCCGTCAAGAAGCTAAGACCCCCGTTCGACAGTTGCGCATCCAGCCGCGTAGCCGTACCGTTATCCTCGATGCGGTACACCGCGATCGTATTCCCTGCTGCCGGAGCAAAGGGCTGCGGCATGGAAATCGCCACTTTCCCGTTCAGCTGATGTATCTGTACATCCGCCGCGTCAAACAGATCCAGTCCGATCACCGCATATTTCCCGCTGCCATTTAAAATCCCGGCCAACGCCGTCATAGCCTTATCATAGTCCGCACCGGAAGAGATGCCATAGCTCTTCATCTTCACGCCAGCCGGAAGCGTCTTGTCCGTATCGGACAGAGAGATCGCCTGCGGCACGGTGCTGATACCCGTAGATGTCATATTTCCGCCGCTGACGATACCGCCCGCGCTCATCACGCCATTCGAACCGCCCGAGCTGGAAGAACCGCTGTAGCTCGCAGTGGGCTTCGGCGTCAGCTCCGTCGTCGAATATGCAATGCTGTAAACCGAGAATTTCTGTGCGTAAATATAAACCTTATTGTTGACCTTATCCGCATAGAACGTCTTATCCGTAAAGCTGACGGTCGGCCTTGCCGAAAGCAAACTAAATACATCTACACTTTTGTCGTGCTCGCGGATAACAACCGGATTAAACTTCCCGGCCAGTTCATAACTAACAGCGATCTCGATCGGCTTTTTGATGTCCGCCGCATTGATCGCACTCCCCTGTACGGCACCCGACCAGTGAAACACCGTCATATCAAGGAAATCCCGTTTCAGAGTCTCAGCCGATACATTGGTATACGTGGCGGTAAAATGGCTGTTCATTTTACTCTCAATGTTCTGCTTTACACCCGTTTCAACAGCCGTCTCCGGCTTCGGCTCAACTACAAGCTTAACAAAATCATCGCCCGTCTTGCCCAATTCTTTCGCAAACTCAGTAAGAACATCGTCCGTATTCTCACTGAACGACGCACCCTTCACATCCGGCACGCTTGCGCTCTCCTTATAATCCGCATCACTTTTCTTTTCTTCTTTTGGCGTCTCATCGCCTTTCTTGTCACCTTCCGGCGTAGAACTCTCCTTCGCAACCGCATCCGGAACCGTGATGCTCGCATTCGCCGACGGCTTACCCGAAACTGTCACGGTCGTATCGCCCGTTCTCTTAACCGTAATGCCGTTTTGTTCTATATCGGAAAACTCCGCAAAATGATAGCCGTCATTCGCCGTATAAGTAACAGCAGCCATCTCGTCGGTCAGACCTTCCTGCTTCGTTGCCCCGCCGCTTGGCGTTGCATTCGCGCCGCCGGTAAGGGTGACTGAATAGGTGGGGTTTGTGAAATAAAGCTTTTGATATTCATAACGCTTTCCTTCTCCCGTCTCCACGGGAATGGCAGTTCCCTCTCCGGTACCATCCGCATTCTCCCATCCGGTACCGGGGATGGCAATTTTAACCTTACAATTTATCCCCACCATCCTTGTACCGGCAGCCGTAACGGTACCGTCGGAAAT
>JAFSYD010000094.1 GCA_017443685.1 Lachnospiraceae bacterium
CATACACCGTACAGCGCCGCGCGTCAAGGCAAAAACAAAATCTTGAAATCCTCTTGTATTCCGCCGTTTTGCATTGTATAATATAAATGAGTAATTTTCCGCATTTTTAGGAAGAATCGCAAGGATGCACCGCGCGGATCCACGGAAAGGAGGAAGCGCATGAATTTCAACATCGAAGACAGATACGCAATGCCGTTTACGAATAACGGAATGCCGCAGGACGCTTCCCTTTTCGGAAAGCCCGGGCGGACGGCAGACGGCTTATCGCCCGACGGCGTCGGCAAGGCGGAAAAAGCGAACGCCGCCGGCGAAGAGAAAAAGCCCGGCGAAAAATCCTCTCCGGCAGATTGCGAGACCTGCAAGAATCGCAAATACAAGGATGGTTCGGACGAAGCGGACGTTTCTTTCCAGACGGCCACGCATATCGACCCGTCGGCGGCAGGAGCCAAAGTCCGTGCCCATGAGCAGGAACACGTATCCAACGCCTACTCAAAGGCGGCCGAGCGGGGCGGCAAGGTCATTTCCGTTGGCGTCGCGATACATACGGCGGTATGCCCGGAATGCGGCAGGACATACGTGTCGGGAGGCGTGACCCATTCCGTCATCTCCTACCCGCAGGAAAACGGCGCACCGAAGATTGAAAGCACGAACGGGGACCCGAAGGATAAGCCGACGACCGGAACGGAAGACGGCGGAGACAGCAAAGCAGGAGCAGCAAATGCGTCCGGCAGAGGAAGCCGCGCGGGAACGCAGGACTTTTCAGTCGGAACGCCTGCCCGGACAAGCAACGCACGGACAGACGGCGCCCACAAGTCCCCCGCGACGATCAACCCCTACGCCGCAGCGCAGAAAGCCGCCGAAGCGAGGCGCAGCAACGGCGCGATCTTCAGGGCACAAATATAATATCTCATAAAATACCGGGCAGTAAGGATTTTGCCCGGTATCTTTTTGTGAATTGCCGAAGCACTTAATGATTTCGAGACGCCCGTCCTTTTGAGCAGGAATCGCAGGTTAGAACCATAGAAATTCGCGAAACGAATTTCGTTATGGTTCTTAACGAGACTACCCGCGCAAAAAGGACAAAAGGGCGGCGAAGAACGAATTTAGTGCAAATCGGCACCTGAACAAAACGATACCGGACAAAAATCCGTCGGCCCTCTTTTCCAGAACAAATATACAACATATGTTCATCCCCACCCCTCTTTACACAATATATGGAAATATGCTACAATACCGTTTAGTCTCTCGCCGGGCATCCACGAAACACCCCGGCGAAGGGTCGCCGGAAAACATAAGACATATAAAGGAGAACAACAGTGGACATTAACGCGAAAATAGCAGAAGAGCTTTCCATCCGCCCGGCCCAGGTTGAGGCAACGGTGAAGCTCATCGACGAAGGCAACACGATCCCGTTCATCGCGAGGTACCGGAAGGAAATGACAGGCGCCTTAAACGACGAGATCCTGCGCAACCTCTACGAGCGCCTGCAGTACTTACGGAACTTAGAGGAAAAGAAGGAAAGCGTCCTTTCGAGCATCGAAGAACAGGGCAAGCTGACCGACGAATTAAAGGCACAGATCCTCGCCGCGGAAACGCTCGTCCTTGTTGACGACTTATACCGCCCGTACCGTCCGAAGCGGCGCACGCGTGCCACCGTGGCCAAAGAAAAGGGATTAGAGCCGCTCGCACAGTGGCTGTATGAGCAGACGGCCGGCCATGCGCTTATCGATGAGGCCGCAAACTACATTGACGCCGGGAAGGAAGTCGCAACCGCCGAAGACGCCATTGCCGGAGCGAAGGACATCATCGCCGAACAGATCTCCGACGAGGCCGAATACCGCACGTACATCCGCGGCCTGACAGAGGAAAAGGGCAGCATCACCTCGAAGGCGAAGGATGCAAAGAGCGAAAGCGTATACGAGATGTACTACGATTTTACCAATCCGCTTAAGTCCCTTCCTGGCTACCGCGTGCTCGCCTTAAACCGCGGCGAAAAGGAAAAGGTGCTGACCGTTAAGATCGAAGCGCCTGACGAGGAAATCTTAACATATCTGAACAAAAAGATCATTCATACCGACGCTTCTGACATAGAAGAAGCATTAAGCGACACGATAAAGGACGCCTACGACCGGCTGATCGCCCCGTCGATCGAGCGCGAGATCCGAAATGCGCTCACGGAAAACGCGGAGGATGCAGCGATCCACGTCTTCGGCAAGAACTTAGAACAGCTTCTGATGCAGCCGCCCATCGCAGGAAAAGTGGTATTGGGCTGGGATCCGGCCTTCCGCACCGGCTGCAAGCTGGCGGTTGTGGACGCAACCGGCAAGGTCTTAGATACGACAGTCATTTTCCCGACCGAGCCGCAGAACAAGGTGGAAGAATCCAAAGCAACGGTGAAAAAGCTGATCGACAAATACCATATCGATCTGATCTCCGTCGGCAACGGCACGGCAAGCCGCGAATCCGAAGCGATCATCGCCGAGATGTTAAAAGAAACGGCATCTCCAGTGCAGTACGTGATCGTCAACGAAGCGGGCGCGTCCGTGTATTCCGCGAGCAAACTCGCAACCGAAGAATTCCCGAACTTCGATGTCGGACAGCGGAGCGCGGCGTCCATCGCAAGGCGCCTGCAGGACCCCCTCGCGGAGCTTTGCAAGATCGATCCGCAGTCGATCGGCGTCGGACAGTACCAGCACGATATGAATCAGAAAAAGCTCTCCGAAGCGCTTTCGGGCGTCGTCGAGGACTCGGTCAATAAGGTCGGCGTCGATGTCAACACCGCTTCGGTCTCGCTGCTCTCCTACGTGGCGGGCATCAACAAGACCTTAGCCAAGAACATCGTGGAATACCGCGAGGAAAACGGCAGCTTCAAAAAGCGCGAGGAATTATTATCCGTTAAAAAGCTCGGCCCGAAGGCATACGAACAGTGTGCCGGGTTCTTACGCATCCGCGACGGGGAAAACGCACTGGACGCCACCGGCGTACACCCGGAAAGCTACGCCGTCTGTGAAAAACTCCTTGCGCAGCTCGGGCACACGCCCTCCGATGTCAGGGGCGGCGGACTGGCCCACGCTTCCAAAGAGATCGCTTCCGTTTCCGAAAAGGCGGCGGAGCTCGGCGTCGGCGAGCTGACGCTTGCGGATATCATAAAGGAACTCGAAAAGCCCGGCCGTGACCCGCGTGAGGATATGCCAAAGCCGATATTACGCAGTGATGTCATGGAGATCACCGACTTAAAGCCGGGCATGATCTTAAAGGGCACCGTGCGCAACATCGTGGATTTCGGCGCGTTTGTGGACATCGGCGTGCATCAGGACGGACTGGTCCACATCTCACGGATGACGAACAAATTTATCAAGCATCCGCTCGAGGTGGTATCCGTCGGCGACATCGTCGAGGTGGAGGTTGTGGAGATCGATGTGAAAAAGCAGCGGATCGGGCTTTCGATGCTGATCGGACAGGACACGGAAGATAAGCCGGGCACGGGCAAAAAGGCCGGCGGTGACGACGGCAAAGCGCGCGGCGACGGCAGCAGCGCAAGACGCACAAACCGTCCGCAGGGCGATGGCAGCCGCAATAGAGCGGGCGCGCGGGACAACCGTCCGCGCCGTGACAGCAGGGGCAGCGACCGTCCGAAAC
>JAFSYD010000095.1 GCA_017443685.1 Lachnospiraceae bacterium
AAAAGAGACCGCAGGGATCCAATCTGGTTATTGCCTGTTACATTCAGCTTCGAGCCGCTGTTCGTCCAGATGATGTCGTAAAGCCCGTCCACATCTGACTGGTTGTATTTCTCCTCGCGCGTTCGCGTGGTAAGCGTGTTATAATTGTAGGTATTCACAAGGATCTGACCGTTGATCTTGATCTTGAACGTCGTCGCCCCGGTATACATATCGGGATAATTGGAGTTGGCTACCTTTTCTTCCTCCACGTCGATCGCTACGATCTCCGACAGCTGATCCACAAGGAGCGCCCGCGCGTCGCGCAGATCGTTCGCATGTCCGCTCTCCATCTCGACCGTATTGATCTGCTTGTTCAGAAGCGCGATCTTCCGCGCGATCGAGTTGATCGTATCGACCGTCGTCTTGATCTCCTCGTTGATCGACGTCTGCAGATTCTGCAGCTGCGTCGCCGAGCTGTTAAAATAATTCGTAAGCTTAACTGCCTGTGACGTCAGTACATTCCGCTTCGTGGGGTCACCGGCATTCGTCGCGACTTCGTTTAATGAATTGAACATATCACCGAAGATCGTGGAAAATCCGGGCGCCTCCGGACTGTCCGTATAAAGCGTCTCGATCTGCTCGATGTAGTACAGCTTCTTATCGTAATATCCGGTATAGGACTGGTTCGTCCAGTATTTATCGTCGTAATACTGATCGCGCATCCGCGTCACGGACGCCGCATCCACACCGGTAGAGGTACTGCCGTATTTTTGAAAAACGCGCAGCGCGCTCTTCGCTTCCAGGTTGACCTTCTGCTTGCTGTACCCTTCCGTCTCGACATTCGAAATGTTGTTCGCTGTAGTATTGATCGCTGCCTGGAAAGCGTTCATACCGCTCGCGCCTATGGTTAATCCGAAAAATGTTGATGGCATATTTCACCCTCCTGTTATGCTGTATTCAACAGCGTCTCGATCATTTCGCTGATCACGGTCATATAGCGGCTCGATGCATTGTACGCATTCTGGAATTTGATCATATTGGTAAGCTCCTCATCGGAAGATACCCCGACCACCGCCTGCCGGTTGCTCTCGATCGTCGCCTTTGTATTGGTCAGGCTCTCCGATGTCGTCCGGTATACCGAACCCGTATCCGCAAGCTCCCCGACAAGCTTCGCGTAAAATTCGGCAAAGCCGCAGGGCGTTTTATCGCTGGGATTTAACGTATAATCCGAAGATTCCCAAAGCGCGTATATATCCGCTCCCAGATCGTAAGCGATGTCGTCCGTCATCCACGTCGGTCCGTTATTCGCGTGCCGGTGGGCGATCAGCGACGGATCCTCGGCGATCTCGGCATTCACATTCGTGGAAAGCAGGGTATAACAGGTAGACGGATCCTTCGGATCCTCTTCATTGTATACGTAGATCGTGTACTTCTCGTTCGTGTTCGGATCCGTATAATAATAGGATGTATATCGTTCACAGCCAACCCGGGTAAAAAGCTCCCGCGGCGGCATCTGTCCGTCATTGCCCACGCAGGCGATCTGCTCATTGAATATTTTCATATCCTTCGTGATCGTAAGGTCATTTCCAAATGCATCCTTAACACTAATGGATTCCTGCCCCAATGACTTTGCGATCTGCGAATCCCCGAATTCCACCGTCGGAGACAGAAGATCGTTGATCGCAAGGATCATATCATGCGCCATCGTATCAAGCTCTGCCTCGGTATTGAGCATAATGGACTTCGCGATCGTTTTCTCATAAGCATAATCGCTCATCCCGTCGATGTCCATATAATCCGCGTACTCGTCGCCGCGGATCAAAAGCAGCGCTTTTACCTCACCGATGTCCGTATTCCTTGTCGGATCGGCGTTATATACGTCAAAAACTCTGTAATAATCCCCATTGCGCGGGTCCGACAGCTGATCCCAGTACGGCATTACAAACCCGGTGATCATATCTTCTTTCATGCCGATCTCGTACGCACGGGATTCAATGACAAAATCCGTTCCTTCCAGCTTTACTTTTACGATACCGTCGTACGTCTCGGAGTAACTGATGTTCGCCAGATGGGAAAGCTCGTCAAGCGCCTGGTCCCTGGCATCGCGGAGATTCATGGCCGTTTCCACGCCGCCGGCCTCCACCTGCTGGATCCGCCAGTTGAGATCGTAGATCGTCTTCCCCAGCTCGTTGATGCGGTCAATATCATCCCGGATCTTGGTGTTAATGTTCTTCTGATAGGTCGTCAGTCCGTCATACACGCCCTGTGCGCGTGTAAGGAAAAGATCTGCCTTCTGTGCGATCAGGTTCAGATTGACCGGATCTGCCGGTGATTTGGAAAATTCGGAAAAAGCGTCGTAAAAATCGCTGATCGCCGTGGCAAAGGATGCGCCGAGGCTGCCGTTCGACTCGTTAAGAAGCGTCTCGACCTCCGTCGCCGCCTCGAAGTTCGCCGCATAAAACGCCTGCCGGCCGTTCTCTGTACGATACGCACGGTCCAGAAACTGATCCCGCGCGTGAATGACATCGCCGATCGCAACGCCGAGTCCCGTCTGCTGCTTGCTGACTGACGCGCGAAGCTTTGTATCAAGATATGTTCTGTCTTCAAAAATAACCTGCTGACGCACATACCCTTCGGTATCCACGTTAGACAGGTTATTGGCTATCACGTTGAGCCCGTTCTGCGCAGACTGCAGACCGGATGCTCCTACATATAAACTTCCGAAACCGTTCGCCATAATCCTATCCTCCGATGTAAAAAGAGAATCGTGGCATTCGGATATCTGTAAAATGTAAAGTTACTGCTTGGCGTCGAAACCGCTGCTCGGCAGGAAATCCCCCGTACTGTAAGCATTCCTGTTGTAGTTCGCTGTCTCCGGCGCCTGACGTAAGCTCTTAAATAATGTCAGGTCAAACTCAACCATCTCAAGAGCCTGCTTAAGCAGGATCTCATTCTGCTGATTCAAAAACTGCATTCTTGTCGCGGAGGCCACCAGCGCATCCCGCGCCGCGGTGATCCCTTTTCGCTCCTCGCTGTCCTCTTCGAACAGTGCGATCACCTTCGTGACTGTCTCATCCTCTTTCGCGTGATCCGAACCGCTAAGCAGCTCCGCTATGAGGCCTAAGCGCTTCTTCTCCAGGTTCTTTAACCTGCTGCTGATGTTCTGCTCGTCCGAGGTCAGCTTCTCCAGCTCGGCCAGCTTGCGGTTGATCACATAATCCCGCTTATCCTGCGCGAACTCATAGAGCTTATCGTAGCAAGCCGTCTCTTCTTTCAAAACCGCTATCAGATCACCAACACGTTCCGTCACGTTCTCTCTCCCGACTTACAGCCCTGCATTGAATTTCGCAAGCAGTACATCAGCAAAATCCCCGGTATCAACCTGAACATCACCTGAGTATTTAGCTTTCATCTCGGCAACTTTATCTTCCCTGATATCCGAAGCTTCACTGACTGCCTGTTTTGCGACCTGCATCGAACGTCCCATCGACGAAATCTGGACTTCATCCTTGCCCATCGACGGCGTGCTGCTCTTCGCAGCCTTAACATTCTTTGCACCCTGAGGTCTGTTGATCTGCATAATCTGATTGTATGCTTCCACACCTATACGCATAACGGCACTCTCCTTTCTTCCGTGAATTGAAGCTTATAAATGCTTTCAATAATAGTATCGGAAGGTTGTTCCTATTTCTTTAGCGAAATTTATCAATTCCGTTAAGATTTCACACATTGGATAAAAAAATATATCCCGGATAGCCTTACAACGCCTCTGTTTTTATTTGAAAAACAGGGCACTATCCGACTTTCCGAGATTTATTTCGGATATGTTACAAAAAACTTTAGCCTTTTTGAAAAAATTTTTTAAAAAAATATACCGCCGCGAGCAAATGCCGCGGCGGCCGCCTTTCCTATCCCTCGATTGCGATGAATTTCTTCTCTTCCTCTTCGGGCTTCTTCGGCTCGATCTTCGGAATGCAGACATTCAATACGCCGTCCGTATACTTCGCCTTGATATCCTCCTGCGTCACATTCTCGCCGACATAAAAGCTTCTCGAAGCGCTGCCGAAATACCGCTCACGACGGATGTAGGTACCTTCCTCATCCTTCTCTTCACTCGAAGATCCGTGTGTCGCACAAATGGTCAGGTAACCATCCTTCAGCTCCACCTGAATATCCTCCTTCTTCACTCCCGGCAGATTGACCTCAAGCTCGAAGTGATCCTTCTTCTCCTTAATATCGGTCTTCATCAAACCGTTCGCCGGTGCACTGGGTGTGCGCAGTCTCTTGCGCGGATAATCCAGATCAAAAAAGTCATCCAATAAGTTCTCTCCAAAAATGCTAGGCATCAACATAAGTCATTCCTCCATTCCATTTTATGTGCTTACACTTGTGTCAGTGAGATCAACTTTTCTTTCATCTCCCTCGCTGATTATTGTTATACCACTTATTAGCACTCTTGTCAAGTGAGTGCTAATAATTTTTTCTATATTTACAGAAAGACCTGCAAATGCTACTATAATAATGTAATTTTTTATCAGTTCCTCAGAGGGGTTAACAATGCTAGCAAGCCTGGTTCCGCTTTTTAACACACGCATGGATGTACATGGCTATTTTGTCTTAGCGCAGCGGGAGAATTTTCTTTTAGACGCGGCACATGCCACAAGCTCGCGCTTTGACAATGCCAACCAGATCGAAGGCTTTGAGATCATTGAAGGGATGGGGATCGCCACACTGTCAAGCGACCGGGAGCTGTTCGTTCCGGTCAACAA
>JAFSYD010000096.1 GCA_017443685.1 Lachnospiraceae bacterium
AGCAAGGGCAAGATGGAGCAGGCCGCCGCTGACGGCATTTGCGCAAAGATCAAGACCGGCCTTGCGGATATCGCGACGGATCCGGATCTGATCGTGGAAGCGGCCATCGAAAACATGGAGATCAAAAAAGAGACCTTCAAGAATCTCCAGGACAACATCGTCAAAAACGACAAGTGCATCTACGCGACCAACACCTCCTCCCTCTCCATCACGGAGATCGGTGCGGGGCTCAAGCATCCGGTGGTCGGCATGCACTTCTTCAATCCGGCACCGGTCATGAAGCTGGTCGAAGTGATCGCGGGTCTCAACACGCCGGAAGAGGTCACCAAGGAGATCATCTCCATTTCCGAAAAGATCGGCAAGACGCCGGTGCAGGTCAACGAGGCGGCGGGCTTTGTGGTCAACCGCATCCTGATCCCGCTCTGCAACGAAGGCATCTATGTCTACAGCGAAGGCGTCGCGGATATCGCCGGCATCGACACGGCGATGAAGCTCGGCTGCAACCACCCGATGGGGCCGCTTGAACTCGCCGACCTGATCGGTCTCGATGTCGTGCTGGCCATCATGGAGGTGCTGCACAAGGAGACCGGAGATGACAAATACCGTCCGGCGCCGCTCCTGCGCAAAATGGTACGCGCGGGCAAGCTCGGCATGAAGACCGGCATCGGTTTCTATGATTACAGTGACGGCAAGGTCCCGACGGACAAAAAATAAGAAGCGCGTTTTGTCGTATCACAGTGTATCGTACCAAAAAAGCAGGACACCTTTTCCGGTGTCCTGCTTTTCCTTTTCCTTATCTGTTTTTTTATCTGACTGCCGGTCGTGTACCGATCAGAATCCAAACTCCATCACCCAGTAGTTGACGCCGTTTTCCTGATAGCCTGCGATGCCGACCGTTTCGTACTCGCCGTCGAGGATCAGGTCGCGGTGGCTCGGAGAGGCCATCCAGCGGGAGACGATCCCTTCCGCGTTGCGGTTCCTGGTGGAGCGATAGAGGTTCTCGCCGTACATCACGTTTTTGTTGACCGTATACCAGGAGCGTCCGTCGGGTCTCGTGTGGGAGAATAAGCTCTTCAGCTCCACCGAGCGGACCGCTGCGCAATCATAAAGGCTGTTGTCCCAATCCAGTGCGTCGTATCCGTAGCTTTCGCGTACTTCATTCAGTTCGTCGAAGACTTCCTGTACCGTCACCGCCGTTGATGCCGCATCCGAGCGGAAGGTCTCAACGTGGAACAGTGTGAAAATGACCAGAATCGCCAGAATCAAAAGTACAATATTTTGTAATCTTGCTGTTGTTCTCATAGCGTTCCTCCTGCTGCATTGCATCCTTGCTGTATGCTGTCTTACCCTGTGGCATCCTTGCCTTACACTCTCTATATCGATCATTTTTTGGTCAAGTTTAGAAAAAAAAATCGATTTTGTGATAATATCAAAACCAACGTCAAAAACAAATTTATTTTTTTAACTTTTTTTAAATATGATGCGAAATATGATAGTTTTACGGAAATCTTTTTCTCTTTTCCGGAAACAGGGATGGCGAAATGTCGGGTGGCATGGTATAATACAAGATATTGTTTACGGTTGATACAGAATCGGCAGTAATTGTATTTTCAGGAAAGGAGCAGGGGGGATAATGAAAACAAAGGGCTCTGGAAGGACTGCGTCCTTATGGGCGCTCATTTTGGTATGCGCATTACTTGCAGGCTGCGGCAGGAGCACGCCGTCCGGCCGCTCCTCGAGTGCGGCGAGTTCCAAAAGTACGCCGACCGTGACGCTGCCGGCGCCGCGTGATACGTCCACGACGGAGGCCACGCAGGAGGCAACGGCGGAGGAAGAGCCGGCGGAGGATGGACCGCAGTTTGCGGGCTTCCCGGAGACCGGCACGACGGTCGAGGGCTTTACGCTGATCGAGACAAGACCGATGCCGATTATGGGTGCCGAGATCGGATGGTTTTCCCATGAGGCGAGCGGCGCGAAGCTCATGTACATTCACAATGACGATCCGGATCGCGCCTTTGATCTGACCTTTCTCACACATTCCATTGACAATACCGGTCTGCCGCATGTCTTTGAGCATGCGACGCTTTCGGGTTCCGAAAAGTACCCGTCCAAGAATCTTACCTTCAATTTAATGTACCAGACCTACACGACCTTTATGAACGCGATGACCGCTGACCGGATGACGAGCTATCCGATCTCATCGCTCTCGGAGGCGCAGCTTCTGGCGCTTGCGGATTTCTATACGGACTCCTGTTTTTATCCGCTGATCATGGAGGATGAAAGCATCTACCGTGAGGAAGCCTGGCGCTACCGCCTGGCGGACGCGGAGGCGCCTCTCAGTATAGAAGGAACAGTGTATTCCGAGATGCTGGGCGCCATGACAAAGAGCAGATGGGGCTACCTCAACGCGGTGCGCGAGTCCCTGCCCGGCAGCAGCATCTGCTTCGAATCCGGCGGGCTGCCTTCGGCCATTCCCGATATGGAGTGGCAGGACTTAAAGGACTATCACGACCGTTTCTACCGCCCGGAAAACTGTGTTGCCTTCCTTTACGGCAACATCGTGGAATATGAGAAATTCCTGGCTCTGCTGGACGGCGTGTTTTCCGCTTTTGAGACGCCGGACGCGACGGCGGAGGCGGATGCCGCGGACAGC
>JAFSYD010000097.1 GCA_017443685.1 Lachnospiraceae bacterium
ACAGCTTTTCCGTCAGCGCCTTTGCGTGCGGGGTCTGTCTTCGGATAAGAACCTTATCTTCCGGGTCATACTTCTCAACCGCTGCCCTTGCTGTAAACATCAGCATATAAAGAAGATTTTTCTGATAATCCGGTCCCACGCAGGCGAACATCACCGGCATCAGCGTCCCCGAAGGCAGAATGTGTATGAGGAACAGTCCCACCACCCGTTCATCCGCTTCCACACAGCAGGACAGCTCCTTATCATAAAATGTCAAAGGGAGCATACTGATGTTCTCAACGATGCCTTTGAACTCATGGAACAGGCAGTTCGCAAGGCCCTGAAAAAAGGCCAGGCCGACATGGTTCTCCAGACTGGACACGAAGGCCGGCGGCTTTTTTTTCACAAGCATTTTTAAGCCTTTTAAGTCCTTCACGCAGATATAAAGGTCGCGGCTCTCCTTTTCTTCAAGCGAAAAGCCGGATGCCTCCAGTATCTCCTGCTCCGTCCAGGTAAGATCCTTAAGCTCGAATGCACTGCGGCACACTTCGCTCTCATTGGCGTACTTCGCATACTCCTCTAAAAGCAGCGTTCCGGCCTCCTTCGTTTCCGCACGAAAACAAAGGAATTCGGCCCAGGTCTCCGAATCCTCATCCTTATCCTTCCACTCAAAGATACATACCCCTTCCGCTTCGCCTTTTTCGTTTTCTGCCACAAGACCCGTGCAGGTGATGCGAGCGAGACACTCCGCGACGTCCGGAACGATGTATTTTTTTATTTTTCCCCAATCACCTGATGCGATTTCCGAAACTTTCATTTTTCAATCATGTTCCTTATCGTTTAACGGTTCGGTGGCTTTCTCTAGAAATTCCCGCCGTTCCAGCCCCAGTCCTGTGAGCCGAAATAGCGGATATACATATGGTCGGGCGCGATACCTAAGATGTCTTTGTAAATTCCCGTAAGCTCCTTTGTCATATTTTCGTAAACGTCCGGAGACGCGCTGCCGAAGATCTTCACCTCGATAAAGGCCGTCGGCCGGGAGTCATCCCCCCTGAAATACATGGGCACATCTCCCTCAATGGCAAGCATAAGCCAGCTTTCGCTTTTCCCGGGGATGATGGTGATCGCCTGCCCCAGGCTTTCCTTCAGCTTCGTTTCTTTTTCCTTGGAGATGGATACGTTGGTTTTGGTAGAAATGAATGGCATAGTGTTCCTCCTTTTTTAAAAAAACAGTTATTGTTCCGCCATATGATTCGCAAGTAAAAGCGCATCGTCCATGATCTGCATCGCAAGCGGACAGCCCGATCCTTCGCCGAGACGCATCCCAAGCGAAAGAAACGGCTTTACTCCCAGTGCATCCGCCGCCGCCTGATACGCGGGCTCCGCGGAAATATGGGACGCAAACATATACTCCTTCGTCAACGGAGAAAACCGTGTCGAAAGCAGCGCCGCCGCTGCGGAGATTGCGCCGTCGATGATCACGGGAAGGCGGTACGCCGCCGCGCCGATGAACACACCGGTCATCGCTGCGATATCAAGACCGCCGACGGATGAAAGAACGGTAAGCGGATCTGCTTCGTAAGTGTCGTCCGCTTTATCCTCCTTTGTCAGGTTATGGAGGATAAGCGCCTTTTTGATCACGCTCTTTTTCTTCTCAAAAGCCGCCTCGGACAGCCCCGCTCCGTACCCGACCAGCGCCGGATCATAGCCGCCGAGGCACGCCATGATACACGCCGCCGCCGTCGTCGTATTCGCCATCCCGACTTCGCCGGTGCCGATGATGGATACGCCGTCCTTTTCGGCTTCTTTCACAAGGTTAATCCCCAACTCCACTGCTGCCCTTGCAACGCGTGCCGGCATCGCCTTTTCGCAGGCAATATTGCCGGTGCCGTCTTCCATCAGCTTATGTGACGCATCAACCCCTGATAGCGGTTCAAGCCCCTTTACGCCGAGGTCGTAAATGCAAAGCTCGATCCGTAGCTTTTCGCAGAGCGTATCAATACACCCGCCCTTACGATTCGCATATACCTCCACAAGCCTTGCCGTCATCTGCTGCGGCGCCGTCGAAACACCTTCGGCATAGACGCCGTTATCCGCCCCGAAAAGCAGGTGACGCTTCTTATTCAGCTCATTCGCCTGCTGCCCGGTGATCCCCGTCATACGGACGGCAATCTCCTCTAACGTGCCGAGGCTTCCCTCAGGCTTTAACAGGCGCGCCTGCTTTTTTCCGGCCTTTTCCATCGCCGCCGCATCCGGCGGGCGTATCCGCGCGAGCGCTTCTTCTATCGTAATGTCCATCGTATCCTCACAAACGCCCCTTTCCGTCGGAATGCCCTCCGCATCCGAAAAAAGCGCTTCTTCTGTCGGAATGCCTATCGTCCCCTCACCGCTTCAGATACGCCGCCGATACCGGGAACTCAAAGTAAGTATCCGGATACGGCTCGTAGTAGCCGTCTATTCTGTCTCCGATAAAATTGTATGTGGAATAATAGCGGATCTCCTGAACGATCCCCGGTACGAAATCCGCCAGTACGACAAAGCCGGACGGATCCATGGGCACCTGCCTTTTATAATCTTTTGCCACCTTTATTCATCCCTCTTTAATAAGACCACCCGCGCCTTATAGCGCATCCGGTAATTGCTGTCCTTCGCAAGCTCCTCCAGGCTCTCCGTAGTCATATTCGGGTTGTCGGCGATCTGCTTAGCTACTGCCCAGTTACGATCCTTTTTCAGCTTCATTAACGTATCCACGGAAGCGGACGGATTTTTGGCTGCATTTTCCCGCACCAGCCACTCCGCATCCCCGGAAAGTCCGGCCAGCACGCGTTCGGGCGCGCCGGGGTTGTGCGCGACTGCCTTTCGGATATAGGTATCACTGCTCCCGGCAAGTGCGGTCAGTGCATCCTCCGGGGCGTTCGGATTCTCTGCCACGCCCTCGCATACCTTCCAGTCCGGATCCCCCGAAAGCCGCAGCAGAACATCCTTCGGCGTCGAAGGATTCCTCGCCACTTCCTTTCGGACATATGCGTCCTCATCCTCTGATAAAAGCGCCAGCACCGCTTCATTCGTATGCGGATGCGCTGCGACGCTGCTTAATACGATCTGCTTCGTATCCTTCGACAGCCCCGTCAAGGTCACCGTCGGCGTATTTGCATTCCGTGCCACGCCGTTCCGTACCTCGGGCTTTTCATCCAGGCTCAGCGCGACAAGCTCCGACTGCGGCATACCCGGATTCGCGGCCGCCGCAGCCCGTACCTCAACGAAGGAATCTCTGGCAAGACGCTTCAGTGTCACCGGCGCCGTATTTTCATTTTCCGCGACGGCAAGCCGGATCCTCTCATCCGCCATCAT
>JAFSYD010000098.1 GCA_017443685.1 Lachnospiraceae bacterium
AAGATGTACTATGACACGTCAAAGATCGACCGCGATGCCTGCGGGATCGGCATGATCGTCAATATCGACGGAAAGGGCTCGCATCGGACACTTTCGGATGCGCTTACCATTGTGGAAAAGCTCGAGCACCGCGCCGGCAAGGACGCGAGCGGCAAGGTCGGGGACGGCGTCGGGATACTGCTTCAGATATCCCATGCATTTTATAAAAAAGCAGCCGAAGCGGAAGGAATCCGTCTCGGCGAAGCGGGGAGTTACGGGATCGCGATGTGCTTCCTTCCGACGGACAAGATCCGCCGTACCTTTGCGATGCGGATGTTCGAGGTCATCATGGAAAAGGAAGGACTTTCGCTCTTAGGCTGGCGGAAGGTGCCGATCCATCCCGAGATCTTAGGCGAGCGGGCAAGAGAGTGTATGCCCGAGATCTACCAGTGCTTCGTCGGATGTAAGAAAGAGCCCTTGGACGGCGACGCGTTTGAACGGCGTCTTTTTGTCGCGCGCAGAGAGTTTGAGCAAAGCTCGGAGGATACCTATATCTGTTCCTTTTCCTCGCGCACGGTCGTATACAAAGGAATGTTTCTGGTGTCTCAGCTGAGGGAGTTTTACGACGATCTGCAGGATGAGGCGTATGAGACCGCTGTCGCGCTCGTGCATTCCAGGTTCTCGACGAACACCACACCGTCCTGGAACCGTGCCCATCCGTACCGGATGATCGCTCACAACGGGGAGATCAACACGATCCGCGGCAACGCCGACCGAATGCTGGCGCGCGAGGAAACGATGCACGCGCATTTTGCCGACGAGGATGTGGACAAGATTCTGCCGGTCATCGCGGACGCCGGATCGGACTCCGCCATGCTGGACAATACGCTGGAATTTATGTATATGAACGGGATGCCGCTTCCTCTCGCGATGATGGTCCTGATCCCGGAGCCGTGGAAAAACAACGGCTTCATGGAGCAGCCGCGCAAAGATTTTTATCATTACTACGCGACGATGATGGAGCCGTGGGACGGACCGGCCGCCGTACTGTTTACCGACGGGAAAGTGGCGGGCGCTACTCTCGACCGGAACGGTCTGCGTCCCTCCCGGTATTATGTGACGGACGACAACCGGCTGATCTTATCGTCGGAGGTCGGCGTATTGGACATCGATCCCGCCCATATTGTGAAAAAGTCGCGGCTCTTCCCCGGAAGGATGCTGCTCATCGATCTCGAAAAAAAGAAGCTCGTATCGGACGAGGAGTGCAAGAGCTATTATTCGACCCAGAACCCGTACGGGGAATGGGTGGACGGAAAATTAAAGCGTCTTATGGACGTGCCCGTCCCGAATGAAAAGCTTCCGGTAATCGCCGGAGAAGACTTAAGCCGCCTGTATAAGGTGTTCGGCTATACCTATGAGGACGTGCAGGGACAGATCCTTTCGATGGCGCGAAACGGCGTGGAGCCGACGGCGTCCATGGGAAAGGATTCGCCGCTCGCGTTTTTATCCCATGCGCACCCGCTTTTGTTCGATTATTTCCATCAGCAGTTCGCGCAGGTAACGAACCCGCCGATCGATTCGCTGCGAGAGAAGATCGTAACTGACACAACGGTATATCTTGGCTCTGACGGTGACCTTTTAGAAGAAAAGGCGGACAACTGCCGGATGCTTGAGATCGATCATCCGATCCTGGACGCGCTTGATGTGGCGAGGATCAAATCCTTAAACGGCAACGGCTTTGTTACGCAGACCGTTTCGCTTTTGTATTATAAAAATACGTCGCTTACCAAGGCGATCACCCAGCTTTGCGTTGCGGTGGACCGCGCGGCGGCCAAGGGGGCGAACATCATCCTGTTATCCGACCGCGGCGTGGACGCCAACCATGTGCCCATCCCGTCG
Organism: Lachnospiraceae bacterium; assembly: GCA_017443685.1. Taxonomy (GTDB): domain Bacteria; phylum Bacillota; class Clostridia; order Lachnospirales; family Lachnospiraceae; genus RGIG4930. The sequence goes on from JAFSYD010000098.1 coordinate 1,879, forward strand.
CTTCTGGCGGTGTCCTCCATCGAGCAGCACCTGGTCGCGACAAGAAAGCGCACCTATGTATCGCTGATCCTGGAAAGCGGCGAGATCCGGGACGTGCATCAGTGTGCCTGCGTGATGGGCTTTGGCGTGCGTGCGGTCTTCCCGTATGTCGCACATGCGGCCATCGCGGAGCTGATCGCGGACGGACGGCTGGATAAGGATATGACCACGGCCATCGGCGATTACAATCTGGCGCTTTTAAACGGCGTGGTCAAAATAGCGGCAAAAATGGGGATATCCACCTTACAGTCTTATCAGTCCGCGCGGATCTTCGAAGCGGTGGGGCTGTCGGAGGATTTTGTCAATGCGTATTTTACCGGTATCACCTGTCACGTCGGAGGGATCGGTGCAAAAGAGATCGCGGAGGATGTCAGCGCACGGCACGATAAGGCGTTTGATCCGTTGGGCTTAGGCGTGGACGCAACGCTGGATTCGACCGGCTTCCATTCCCTTCGTTCCGGGAAAAACGCGGAGGATCATCTGTATTCGCCGAAGACCATCGTGACACTGCAAAGAGCTGTCCGCGAGGGCGATTACGAACGGTTTAAGGAATATACGAAGATGGTGGACGATGATACGCGTCCGCATACCATCCGCAGCCTCTTTACCCTCGTCCCCCAAAAGGCGCCGATTCCGATCGATTCGGTGGAGAGCGTGGAGGAGATCGTAAAACGCTTCCAGACCGGCGCGATGTCCTACGGATCGCTTTCGGAGGAAGCACACGAGACTTTGGCGATCGCGATGAACCGGCTCGGTGCGAAATCCAACACCGGCGAGGGCGGCGAGAACGCGGGACGGTTCGGCACGGAAAAGAACAGCGCGGTCAAGCAGGTCGCTTCGGGACGCTTCGGCGTGACGTCGGCCTATCTTTGCAGCGCAAAAGAGATCCAGATCAAAATGGCCCAGGGTGCGAAGCCGGGCGAAGGCGGTCATCTGCCGGGGAAAAAGGTGTATCCGTGGGTGGCAAGCGTGCGGTATTCGACACCGGGCGTGTCTTTGATCTCACCGCCGCCGCACCATGATATCTATTCGATCGAGGATCTCGCGCAGCTCATTTATGATCTGAAAAATGCGAACCGCGACGCGCGCATTTCGGTGAAGCTCGTATCGGAATCCGGTGTCGGCACGATCGCGTCGGGCGTGGCAAAGGCAGGCGCGGACGTGATCTTAGTCTCCGGCTTTGACGGCGGCACCGGCGCGGCTCCGATGTCTTCGATCCATCACGCGGGCCTGCCGTGGGAGCTTGGCCTGGCGGAAGCACATAAGAGTCTGCTGGAGAACGGGCTTCGCGATAAGGTTATCCTGGAAACGGACGGCAAGCTGATGAGCGGCTGGGATATTGCGGTGGCTGCGCTTTTGGGCGCGGAGGAATTCGGTTTTGCGACGGCGCCGCTTGTCGCCATGGGATGTATGATGATGCGGGTCTGCTCGAAGGATACGTGTCCGGCAGGTATTGCCACACAGAACAAATGCTTACGGGCACGCTTTAAGGGGAAGCCCGAGCATGTGGAAAACTTTATGCGATTTATGGCGATGCAGCTGCGGGAGATCATGGCGGAGCTTGGCTTTGCAAGCGTGGATGAGATGGTCGGACAGTACCGCTGCCTGCAGAGAAGAAAAGAGGGCAACGGAAGCCGGACAGACAGGATCGATACGGCACAGCTGTTTGCGGAGCAGGATGTATCTTTGCACCGGGAGGCGGCGGCGAAGAATCCGTTCATCGATCTGTCAAAGGCAAAGGATGTGACCGAGCTTCTTCCGGCGTTCGAGGATGTTTTAAGCAAGCGGACGAACCGGCACGAAGGCGTGGTAAAGGTAGAGGTATCGAGCACCGACCGGACCTTCGGTTCCATCTTAGGCAGCGAGGTGACGAAGACGTATCAGAACACCCTCCCCGACGATGCGCTTTGCATCGAAGCATCCGGCGGCGGCGGACAGTCCTTCGGCGCGTTCCTGCCGAAGGGAGTTACGATCCGTCTGTACGGGGATACCAATGACGGCTTCGGAAAAGGGCTTTCCGGCGGACGGCTTGTGGTAATGCCGCCGAAGGAAGCGCGGTTTGCCGCACATGAAAATACGATCGCCGGAAATGTGGCGCTCTTCGGGGCAACGGACGGCACCGCGTATATCTGCGGGATGGCAGGCGAGCGTTTCGCGGTAAGAAATTCCGGTGTGGTCTGTGTCTGCGAGGGCTGCGGAGACCATGGCCTTGAATATATGACCGGCGGCAGGGCTGTCATCTTGGGGATGACCGGGAAGAATTTTGCCGCTGGCATGAGCGGCGGGATCGCTTATGTGTACGATCCGACGCATACCTTATATCTGCGGGCGAACAAGGATATGGTGGATCTCGACGAGCTGAAGGAAAAGTACGATATCGAGGAGTTAAAGGCGATCCTTTCCGATTATGTAAAAGAAACGGATTCCGCATTTGCGAAAACGATCCTTTCGAATTTCGCCGATGAGACGAAGAATTTTAAAAAGGTCATTCCCCATGATTACCGGCGGATGATGAGCCTGGTCGGCAAATACGAGGAGCAGGGAATCCCGCACGATACGGCAGTCTTGGAAGCATTCAGGGAGGCGAGCAATGGGTAAGGAAACCGGTTTTTTGGAGATCAAAAGAAAAGGAAATCCCTTCCGTCCGGTTGCGGAGCGCATCCGTGATTTTGAGGAATTGTATGACGGGATTTCGGAGGAGGACAGGCGTGCGCAGGCGTCCGTCTGCATGAACTGCGGCGTTCCGTTCTGTCAGTCGGGGATGCTGCTTTCGGGAATGCTTACGGGCTGCCCGCTTCACAACCTGATCCCGGAGTGGAACGATGAGATATACCGGGGCAACTACAGGAACGCGGTATCGCGGCTGTTAAAGACGAACCCGTTCCCGGAATTTACCGGAAGGGTATGTCCGGCGCTCTGTGAAAAGGCATGCATGTGCGGACAGTACGGCGATGCGGTAACGATCCATGACAACGAGAAGTTTCTGATCGAGACGGCCTTCGCAAACGGCGATATGCAGCCGCGGATTCCCGTAAAGCGCAGCAAAAAGAAGGTGGCTGTCATCGGCAGCGGTCCTTCCGGCCTGGCGTGTGCCGATGCACTCAATCAAAGGGGACATAACGTGACCGTATATGAGAGGGAGGATGCCATCGGCGGACTTCTGATGTACGGCATCCCGAATATGAAGCTGGACAAGAATGTGATCGCACGCCGGCGGAAGCTGATGGAAGAGGAGGGGATCACCTTTCTTACCGGTGTGGATGTCGGACGGGATATGCCCTCTGAAGAGCTGGTAAAGGAATACGACGCCGTCGTCTTATGCTGCGGAGCGAAGCAGGCAAGGCAGATCCCGGCGGCGGATCCCGCGGGGATGAAGGGCGTGTATATGGCGGTGGATTTCTTAAGTTCCACCACCAAGGCTCTTATGTCCGCGCAGACGACCGATCTTGCGCAGGCGAAGAAGGGAAGCTTCATTTCGGCGAAGGATAAACACGTCGTTATCATTGGCGGCGGCGATACCGGCAACGACTGCATCGGAACGGCGATCCGTCATGGAGCAAAGACCGTTACCGCTGTGGAGATGATGCCGAAGCCGCCCGAAGAACGCGCGGCGGACAATCCGTGGCCGGAGTGGCCGAAGGTTTTTAAAGTAGACTATGGCCATGAGGAAGCGATCAAAACCTTCGGGAAGGATGTCAGGCTGTTTTGTACTACCGTAACGGATGCGGCGGCCGATAAGAACGGAAAGATCAAAAGCGTTACCTTAGCGGACATAAGCTTTGAGGACCGCCGTCCGGTCATCCATGAGGAAACGAAGCGGACGATCCCCTGTGAGCTCCTGCTGATCGCGGCGGGCTTTACGGGATGTGAACCCTATGTGCCGGACGCCTTCGGCATAAAGCGAACCGAACGGGGCAATGTGATGACAGCGGAAGGAAAGCATCGTGCCGGCGACGGGAAGATCTTTACGGCCGGGGATATGCATATCGGGCAGTCCCTTGTCGTACGGGCCATCGCGGAAGGACTTGCCGCGGCGGACGAGGTGGATGTATTTTTGATGGGCTATGGGAGGTAAGAGGGCAATGGCAAAGGCGAATTTGAATTACGGGAAGCTGCCCGGTAGTTATCTGTTTTCCACGATCGCAAAAAAAGTAGGCGATTACGCGAAGGCGCATCCGGACGCGGACATTATCCGGCTGGGGATCGGTGATGTGACGCAGCCCCTCGCACCGGCAGTGATCGCGGCACTTCACGATGCCGTAGATGAGATGGGAGCAGCCGAGACGTTTCGGGGCTATGCCCCCGATCTCGGGTATTCCTTTTTACGCGATATCATTGCGAAGAAGGATTATAAAGACCGCGGCTGTGACATATCCGCCGATGAGATCTTCGTTTCCGACGGGGCAAAATGCGACTGCTCCAATATCCAGGAAATCTTTGATACGGACAATACCATCGCTGTCTGCGATCCGGTCTATCCCGTCTATGTGGACGCCAATGTGATGGCGGGAAGGACCGGGGATTACGATGCCGATAAGCAGCGCTTCGACGGCGTGATCTATATGCCGTGTACTGCCGAAAACGGCTTTATGCCGCTGTTCCCGAAGGAGGTACCGGATCTCATTTATCTTTGTTTTCCGAATAACC
>JAFSYD010000099.1 GCA_017443685.1 Lachnospiraceae bacterium
GATCGTCATGTTGCGAAGAACCGTCATATTCGGAAAGAGGTTAAAGTGCTGGAACACCATCCCCATCTTCTGCCGGTGCTTATCAATATCGATCTTCGGATCCGTAATGTCCACGTCATCCACAAAAATATGTCCGTCCGTCGGCATTTCCAAAAGATTCATCGACCGAAGCAGCGTCGACTTCCCGCTGCCCGAAGGTCCGATGATGCATACCACTTCGCCCGTCCGGATCGAAAGCGACACATCATCGATCGCATGGATCGTATGGTCGCGGTAATATTTTTTCAGATGTTCGATCCGTATGATGACGCGCTTATCATCCTGCTTGCGCCGCAAAGGCTGTTCCGCTGCAGCCGTGCCGCTTTTTATTTCATCCTGCTTATCGCTCATTCCTTCGCAGCCTCCTTTCCAGCCGGTCGTCAAGCCAGGTTAAGCCCATCACCATCAAAAGGTAGATCAGCGCCACCGCAATGAGCGGCATAAACGCGGAAAACGTCCGGCTGCGGATCAGATCACCCATTTTAGTCAGATCCTCGATGCCGATATACCCCGCAACGGAGGTCTCCTTTATCAGGACGATGAACTCGTTGAAAAGCGCGGGCAGAACATTTTTGAACACCTGCGGAACCACAACATAGTACATCGTGCCGACATAGTTAAAGCCAAGCGACCGTCCCGCCTCGAACTGGCCCTCGTCGATCGACATAATACCGCCGCGGATGATCTCCGCCACGTAAGCGCCGGAGTTGATCCCGAACGCAAGCATCGCAATCCCCAGGGAATTCGTGGACCAGGAAAACACCAGATAATACGCGATCAAAAGCTGCACTACCGTCGGCGTTCCGCGGATGATCGTTAAGTATACACGGCAGATGAGATTCGCCCCGGAAAGAAGATAGTAATTGATCCCGCCCCTGCGGCGCATCGACTCCTTATTCTTATCGTAGGACGAGCGCACGGCAGCGACAACCACACCGATCGCGATACCGATAAGAAGCGCGACCGCAGTAATCTCAAGGGTGGCAAGAAGCCCTTTTAAGAGCATCTGCCACCTGTTCTGACTGATAAAATTTAAAACAAAATCGCTTCGTAATTTCTCTAACATCTTATTCCGCCGAAATGTACTTCGATACGATCTCATCGATCTTTCCGCTGCTCTTTAATTCGGAAAGCGCATCGTTGATCTTATTTAAAAGCTCCTCGTTATCCTTTGCCACACAGATCGCATAATCCTCCTCGGCATAGCTCGTATCAAGGATCGTAAGACCTTCATTCGCCGAAACGAACGCCTTCGCCGGCTCATTGTCGATAATGACGCAGTCCACCTTATTGGTCAGAAGTGCCTGCACCGCATCCGCACCGGTCTTAAAACGCGTGATCGCTTCATCGCCGTAGTCATCCGACGCGTAGATGTCACCGGTCGTCCCCTGCTGTACGCCGACACGCGTCTCGGAAGAAATATCATCTACCGAAGCGATCCCGGAGCCTTCGGCTACGATGACCGACTGGATGCCGGACGCATAGGTATCGGTGAAATTCACGCTCTGCTTGCGCTCATCGGTAACCGTCATGCCGGCCATACCCATATCGTACTTGCCGGTCTGTACGCCCGCGATGATCGAATCGAATTCCACGTCCTGGATCTCAAGCTCCATGTCAAGCATATCCGCGATCTCACCTGCGATCTCCACGTCGATACCGAGGTAATCGTTCCCCTCCACGTACTCATACGGCGGGAAGGTTGCGTTGGTCGCCATCACAAGCGTTTCGTCGGAGCCACTCTCTTCCTTGCTCTCCAACGGCGTCTCGCCGTCCTTCGTGTCCTCATTGCTGCCGCAGCCCGCGAACAGTAACGTCGTCGCAAAAGCCACTGCCATCATCAGGGATAAGATTCTTTTTTTCATTTGTACTCTCCTTAATATATGACGTTTGTGCGGGGTCCTCCCATCGGACATCCCCCGCCTGTTACCATATTACGCGATTTAAAACGTGATCCGCTCAGCAAAATACGCGTCCAGATCGCCGATCGCCACACGCTCCTGATCCATCGTGTCACGGTCACGTACCGTCACGCAGCCGTCCTCTTCGGAGTCAAAATCATATGTCACGCAAAACGGCGTTCCGATCTCATCCTGGCGGCGGTAGCGCTTGCCGATATTGCCGCGGTCATCGTACTCACAGTTATAATGCTTCGAAAGCCCGGCATACACCTCCTCGGCCTTTTCGCCAAGCTTCTTCGACAGCGGAAGCACACCGATCTTGACCGGCGCGATCATCGGATGGAAGTGCAAAACGGTACGGACATCCGGCTTTTCTTCGGTGCCGATATTCTCCTCGTCGTACGCCGAAACGATGAACGCAAGCGCCATCCGGCCGACACCGGTGGACGGCTCGATGCAGTACGGCACGTACCGCTCGTTCTTCGTATCGTCAAAGTAGGATAAATCCTCACCGGAGAACTTCATATGCTGGCTTAAGTCATAATCCGTACGGTCAGCGATGCCCCAAAGCTCGCCCCATCCGAAGGGATACAAAAATTCGATATCCGTCGTGCCCTTCGAGTAGAACGCCAGCTCCGCCGGATCGTGATCGCGCATCCGAAGCTCGTCCTCTTTTAACCCTAAGGACATTAAGAAATCCATGCAGTATTTTTTCCAATAAGCGAACCATTCCAGATCCGTTCCCGGCTCACAGAAGAATTCCAGCTCCATCTGCTCGAACTCACGCGTGCGGAACATAAAGTTGCCCGGCGTGATCTCGTTACGGAAGGACTTTCCGATCTGCCCGATCCCGAAGGGGATCTTTTTGCGCGAAGTGCGCTGCACATTCTTAAAGTTGACGAAAATTCCCTGTGCCGTCTCCGGGCGCAGGTAAACCGTATCCTTCGCCTCCTCCGTCACGCCCTGGAAGGTCTTGAACATCAGATTGAACTGCCGGATATCGGTGAAATTGTGCTTGCCGCAGGTCGGGCAGGGAACGGAATGCTCCCGGATATAGCTTTCCATCTCTTCCTTCGTAAAAGCGTCGATCGGCTTGTCAAGCTTAAGGCCCTTCTCCTTTGCAAAGCCTTCGATCACCTGATCCGCACGGAAACGCTCATGGCACTCGCGGCAGTCCATCAGCGGATCCGAAAACCCTCCCAGATGCCCCGATGCCTCCCAGGTTCTGGAATTCATCAGGATCGCACTGTCGAGTCCCACATTGTACGGGCACTCGCGGATGAATTTCTGCCACCACGCCTCACGGACGTTGCGGATCACCTCGGCGCCTAAGTTGCCGTAGTCCCAGCTGTTCGCCAGGCCGCCGTAGATCTCCGAGCCCTGGTACATAAAGCCGCGCCCCTTGCAGAGCGTAACGATCTTTTCCATTGTCTTTTCTTTTGCGTTCATATCCTTCTCCTAAAATATTATTTATCTTCCGATTCCGGATCGTTTTCGTAGATGATGAAAACGGGAACGACCGTTTCCTCGTCGCCGGTGCTGATCAAAACCGCATTGTCCTCTACCGTCGTCGCCTCGTCGGTCACGTAAAATATCGTTCCCGGCAAAACGACGCGGATATTCTGTTCGAGCATCAGTACGCTTTTCGTTCCGTCGGCAAGCACCTCGTCGATGGAGGCCGTCTTGCCCTTTTGCCCTTCGGCGACGCTTACATATACATCACTTAAGTCAACGCCTTCCCGCTTTGCGTCCGCTATACTCCCGGCAAAGCATTTTAAGCCCGTAAACGCGGCATAGGTGTCCGCATCCTTATAGTAAGTCCGCACGTAAACGTGCCCGTCCTTTTCGGCAAAGCGCTCGATCCTTACACCCTTCGTTTTGCTTTCTTTGTTGTACGCCTTCACCGCGTCCTTCACGAACTTGCGCACCTCGTCGCCGGATGCGTCGCCGACATCCGCGACCTCCTCAAACGTCACCGACCCGTCCGTATGTATGGCAAAGGTCGTAACCTCGCTTCGCTTTTCAAAGAAACCGCAGGCTTTCAAGATGAAAAGGAACAAAACAAGCAGCACCGCAGCGGAGCACATCAGAAAAATCCTCCGCTGTCTCCGCAGGATCCGCCTCCGCCTTGCCGCGTGATAGCGCTTCATCTGCTCACGCGTCATGCTTTCCGTGCGCCTGCGCATATTCCGCGCCGGGCGTCTTGCCTGCCTTGCTGCCATACTTTCCTACTCCAAAAAAGAACCACGCCTTTTATGTTCCATCAAAGGAACTTAACAGCACATCTTATCAAGTATAGCCGTTTTCCTTTCTTTTATCAAGAAAATGTATCAATTCGACTCCAAAAACGCTTCCGAATTGAATTCGTGCTTTACGTACCGCCTGTAATACGCGCGGATGATATCCGACACCTCCCGCTCCACGTCTTCGGTAAGCTGAAACGAAAAGAGCTTTGACACATCGGCTGCCGCGATAAACTGCAGGGTATAAAGCGCCGACGGCGAAACAGGCGTTACGCGGTCTTTTGCTTTGCATTTGGCACAGACGCAGGCCCTGTGTCCGGCTGAGTAAAAGGAAAGCTCCTCTTCGCTTCCGCAAAAGCCGCAGGCGAATACGTTGGGATAATCCCCGTTTATAACAAGCGTTTTAAAATCGAACGCCAGGCGGATCTGCCGTCTTTGCATCCTGCCCTTGGAAAGCGCCCGGAGCGCCATATACAAAAGCACCATCCGAAGATGCTCATCCGCGTTCTCAAGCCCGAAATACTCCGCCGACTCCAAAAAATAATAGCCGTACCAGAGCGCGTCCATATCGCCGGTAACCTCGGTAAAATAGGTATCGATATCGGCCCTGTGCAGGGTATAGGCGTCGCGCCCCTGGTAGACCTCGAAGGTACCGAACGCAAACGGATTTGACGCCGCCAAAAGCTGGCTCTTCGGACGCCTCGCCCCCCGCGCGAAAGCGGATATCTTACCGCGTTCCTTCGTAAGGATGCTAAGGCGTTTATCGTATTCCCCCACCGGCATCGCCGAAAGGACAATTCCCTGCAAACTGAGATTCTGCTCCATTGGCACCCTACTCGTCACCTATCGTAAAGTTTTTTACCAGATAATCGCTGTCCCGCCAGTTCTTTTTCACCTTCACCCAAAGCTTTAAGTTCACCTTGGCGTCAAGCATCCGCTCGATCTCAAAACGGGCGTTCGCACCGATCTTTTTTAACATTTCGCCGCCCTTCCCGATAATGATGCCCTTGTGGGACTCCTTCTCGCAGATGATCGTCGCATCGATGTCGTAAAATCGTTTGCCTTTTCTCTTTTTCATCTGATCGATCGCGACAGCGATGCCGTGCGGCACCTCATCGGAAAGCGCGTGCAGCGCCTTCTCCCGGACAAGCTCCGCGACGATCGCCCGCTCGGGCTGGTCGGTCACGGCATCCTCTTCATAAAAGTACGGTCCGTACGGGAGGTAGCCGTATATCAGATCCAGCAGCCTGTCGCAGTTCTCACCGGTCTTCGCCGAGATCGGAACGATCTCATCGAACGCCATCCGCTTGGAAAAAAGGTCAATGACCGGCAGCACTGCCTCATGGGCAACCGTATCCGCCTTATTGATCACCAAAAGCACCGGCACATCCGCCTTTTCGAGACGCTTTGCGATCGCCTCGTCGCCGCCGCCGATCCGCTCATCCGGCTCGACGAGCCATAAGATCACATCCACGTCTCCGATCGCGGAGGATGCTTCCTTTACCATATGATCACCCAGCTTATTCTTCGCCTTGTGGATCCCGGGGGTATCAACGAAAACGATCTGTCCGCGCTCTTCATCCGTATATATGCCGCTGATACGGTTCCTCGTCGTCTGCGGCTTGTTCGACGTGATCGCCACCTTCTGTCCGACAAAATAATTCAAAAGCGTCGATTTCCCGACGTTCGGACGGCCGATCATCGTAACGAAGCCGGAACGCTTCTGCATCACAGCCCCGCCGGACGCATTCCCATCGACCGCCGCTTTGGATCCGCCCGAAAGCTCCGCCAAAAGCGCATCGGCATCAAAGCCGCCCGTCCCGCTTTGGTCCGTTTTCATACTCATAGTGTCCGCACACTTTCAAACAGCGCCTTTTCGCCGCCGATCTTCGTTTCGTTTCCGATCACGCAGATATGTCCCGCGCGCATCGCCGCCGCACCCGGCCCGGCCAGCGCCCGGATATCCTCCGCGGTAACGTTTAAGACCTCATCCCGCTCCTTTTGCAGGCGCTCCTCGGTCATATCCGTCATATAGCCCGTAAACGACCGCACGCCAAGCTGCGACGGAGTAAGCGGGGTGTCCATACCGCTGATCGTACCGATCACGTACTTTGTCATATCCCGCTCGGAGGGCGCAAATCCTCTTAAGTACTCTGCCGTCCCCTCAAAGATATCATTCGTCTCCGACAGGTTCGGATCACGGTAAGAGGAAAACGAAAGTCCGCCGTTCCTCGTAAATGACGACATACAGCCGTACGCGCCGCCCTTAACGCGGATGTTCAGCCAGAAATAATCGTAATTCAGGATTACCTTTAAGGTCTTCATCGCGCCGGTGTAATCAAATCCCGCTTCCTTAAAGCTGCCCGCACGCGATACATACTGTACCTGTGCCGCCGTCTCGATCCCTTCGTTATGTCCGGATAAGGTAAGCGCATCGGCTGCTCCCGCAAAACCGGATCCTCCCTCGTACAGGTTCTTTTCCAGATCCGAAAGGATCGTCATCGTCTGCTCCTTCGCCTCATCTGTTCCGGTCGAGCTTACCGTAAGATTTTCCTTGACAAAAAGCGCTTTTTCGAATTGATCGCAAAGCGCGATAAACGCATCCGCCTTCTCATCAAAATGTTCTTCAAAATCCTTGATGTACTCGTAATACGCAATGCCGGCGATCGCATCCGTCACCTTCATGCTGTCCGAAAAATACGCCGCCGCGCGGTTCGCCGAAAGCGCGTGCCCCGCGGAAAGAAGACGCATCTGCATCCCGGAGGTCTCCTGGGACAAAAGCTCATGCAGCCGGTTCCTGTCGGAATATTTCGAGGAAAACATCATCTCCTTTGTCAGCGAAAGCGCCCGGTCCATTTCCCCGTAAAGATACTTCGCATGGACTTCGAACATAAAACGGTACGAGCCGTCATCCTTAGAATATATCTTTAACGAAGGCGAGATGCCGCCGGTGTGAAGATTTACTTCGTTGGCAAATCCACTGTAAGTGAAGTGTCCGGTATCCACATAGCCTAAGATCCGGCTGTACAGAGACAGCGCCGGCGCAAGGGACAGCGGCACATCCTTCGTATCGAACGAAAGGTTCAGATAATGAATGCCGTTCGTCTCATACGCATGGTGCAAAACAGTGATGCCGTCCTTTTGTGTGATCTCATTTTTCATCGGCCGGACCGTACGCCGCAGGTCTTTTCTCTCCAGAAGCGGCAGGGTCAGAAGCTCCTCTTCGGTCGAAGGCGTCGCCTGATACTCTTTTAAATGCGCCGTTTCGGCAACGATCTTTCCGATCTCTTCCGCGGAAAGGGACGCTTTATAGGCTGCCAGCTTTTTTCGAAGCGCCTCCTCCTTCTCCTTTGTCAGTCCCTTCTTCGGCTCGACCGTCACGATCGAAACGTGCGGATTATCGATCAGATATTTTTTGATCAGACCTTCAAAATACCCGTTCTCCACCTTTTTTGACAGCTCATCCAGCACGCGGATGCCGTCTGAATGGATGAACGGTCTCGCATCGTCATACAGCCAGCTGTCCAATGTCTGCAAGCCGTACATCAGTCCCTTCGGATAACTGCCGAAGTCCGCTTCCCTCAGCCTGAACTGCGCGCTGTTGATCGCCGCGTAGAGCGCGTTTTTATCGAGAGCGCCGTCGGCCTGCTCTTTTAAGACGCTTTTGATAATGGATAAAAATTCATCCTTCTGCTCCATATTCGCGCCCTTCGCGATAACGGAAAACATCGGCTGCAGGGTGCCGCTGTCATAGCCGCCGAGCAGATCTTTTCCGATCCCGGCATCAAAGAGCGCCTGCTTTAGGGGTGCGCCCGGCATCGAAAGCAGTGCATAGTCCAAAATGTCAAATGCCTGATACAGCATCGGATCCAAAATGTCGCCGATGCAGTAATTGATCGAAAGATATGTCTGATCCTCCTCCTTTTCCTCGGAAGAGATCGGGAAGAATTTATTCACCTCCACCGGTTTTTCAAACGCCTTCTGGTAGTCAATATGCGAATCCAGCTCGAAAGCATCGTATTTTGACAGATACGCCTCATCCAGGAAGTTAAGCCGCTCGGTCATATCCATATCGCCGTAAAGGAAAATGTAGGAATTGACCGGATGATAAAAACGCCTGTGGAAATCCAGGAACTCTTCATAGGAAAGCTCCGGGATGACATCGGGATCCCCGCCCGACTCGAACGCATAGGTCGTATCCGGGAAAAGCGAGTTTAAGATCTCCCGCGAGAGCACATCGTCCGGCGAGGAAAACGCGCCCTTCATCTCATTGTAAACGACGCCGTTTATGGTAAGCTCATCGTCCGCGTCGGAAAGCTCGTAGTGCCAGCCCTCCTGCTTGAAGATCTCCTCGTGCCGGTAGATATTCGGATGCAAAACGGCGTCCATATAGACGTCCATCAGATTCGCGAAGTCCTTATCGTTCGTGCTCGCAACCGGATAGACGGTCTTGTCCGGGTAGGTCATCGCGTTTAAAAACGTGTTCATCGAGCCTTTTACCAGCTCAACAAACGGATCCTTGATCGGATACTTGTCCGAACCGCAGAGCACCGAATGCTCTACGATATGCGGGCAGCCGCAGGAGTTGCTGACCGGCGTCTTAAAGCCGATGTAAAACACCTTGTTTTCGTCGTCGTTCTCCATCAGGACAACTCTGGCCCCGCTCTTAACATGCTTTAATACATACCCCTCAGAATGCAGGTCAGAAAGTGTGGCTTGCTGGATTTTCTCATAAGCCTTTGGAATTTCAAACATATTCTTTACCCCTCTAACGAATGTATAAACAACCCCGATAACAGCTTCGGTTCGAACCACGTCGACTTCGGTGGCATCAGCCGGCCCGCGTCCGCAACGGCAAGAAGCTCCCCGATCTGCGTCGGATACAGGGCAAACGCCAGCTTGCAATCCTTCTCGCAGCGTGCCTCCAGGCCCTCAAAGCCGCGGATGCCTCCGACAAAATCGATCCTCTTGTCCGTCCGCGGATCGCCGATGTTAAGGATCGGCTCTAAGATCCGCTTCTGCAGGATCGATACGTCAAGCCCCTCCACCACATCGTCCAAGCGGTCCTCTTCATGAAACGCGTACAGGTACCAGTGATCGTCCAAAAACATCGCAAACTGTCCCTTTTTCTCCGGTGTGATCGGATAAAAATCCTCACGCAGACGATCCGCTGCCGCGTCGATCTTCTCCAAAAGCTTTGACGGGGACAGCCAGTTTAAGTCCTTTACCACGCGGTTGTACGGCAGGATCGCAAGCTCCGCTTCATCGAATAAAACGGAGAGGAAAAAGTTGTACTCCTCCTTCCCCGTGTGCCGCGGATTCGCCTCGCGCCGCATTTTGCACACACGTACCGCCGACGCGCAGCGGTGATGGCCGTCCGCGATGTAGATCTCGGGGATATTGGAAAACGCAAAGGAAATATTGTCGATATCCCGTCCGTCATCGATCACGAACACGCAGTGCCTGTCCCCTCATCCGTGGTAAAATCATAATCCGGCGCTTTGCGCTCCTTCGTATGCGCTATGATCTCAGCGATCGTGCGGTTGTGCCGGTGCATCAAAAAGATCGGTCCGGTCTGCGCGTTCGTAACATCCACATGGCGGATGCGGTCCTCTTCCTTATCCGCCCGCGTATTCTCGTGACGGCGGATAAGGCCGCTCTCATAATCCGAAGCGGCCGCACAGCCTACGATCCCGTTCTGCGTCCGTCCGTCCATCGTAAGCTCGTACAGATAAAACCGCGGTTCTTCGTCCTGTATAAAGTCTCCGTCCGCGATCATCCGTGTGAGGATCTCGCGGGCCTTTTCGTAGACCTCGGGTGCGTAAATGTCCTGCCCCTCCGTGAAGTTGCACTCCGCTCGGTCGATCTTAAGGAAGGACATCGGATGCCGTTCGATCACGTCCTTCGCTTCTTTTGTCGTATAAACGTCATAAGGGAGAGCCGCGATATCCGCTGCTCTCTCCTTCGTCGGTCGTATTGCTTTAAAAGGTTTTACAATAGCCATAATTCTCCTTTATTTGATCACACGTACCCGGATCACCTCGGGGATCTTCTTTAACTTCTTCACCGCCTCCGGCGTCACCGGCGTATCCAGTTCAAGAAGGGCGTACGCCAATGTCCCCCTCGTCTTATTGAACATATCCGAAACGTTGATGTTGTCGTCTCCCATGATCTTCGTGTACTGCGCGATAACGCCCTTTACATTGTGGTGCATGATCGCGACACGCCCCCCGCGCGACGGACGTCCCATATCGCAGTCCGGGAAGTTGACGGAATTGATGATGTTGCCGTTCTCGATGTAATCCATGACCTGCCTGACCGCCATCACCGCACAGTTGTCCTCCGCTTCCTCCGTCGACGCGCCAAGGTGCGGCGTTAAGAGTACACCCGGATGCCCCGCCGTCGTACGGTTCGGGAAATCCGATACGTATTTGCGGATCTTGCCGCTGTCGATCGCCTTTAACACTTCCTTTTCATCCACCAGAAGGTCACGCGCAAAATTCAGGATCACAACGCCCTTTTTCATCTGCTTGATGGCTTCCCTGCCGATCATGCTGCGCGTGCTGTCCAAAAGCGGCACATGGATCGTGATGTAATCACAGGTCTTATAGATGTCGTTCACATCGTCGATATGACGGACGGAGCGGGATAAGTTCCACGCCGCTTTGACTGAAATATAGGGATCGTAGCCGTATACCTCCATCCCCAGATGCGTCGCTGCGTTCGCTACGAGCACGCCGATCGCGCCAAGCCCGATGACACCTAACTTTTTGCCTGCCAGCTCGGTACCGGCAAAATTTTTCTTCGCCGCTTCCATTGATTTCGCAATCTCCGCGTCATCCTTATTCGCATCCACCCACGCATTGCCGCCGATGATATCACGTCCGGCAAGCAGCATCCCGGCAAACACCATTTCCTTTACCGCGTTCGCGTTCGCGCCCGGCGTATTGAATACGACGATCCCGTGCTCCGCACAGTCCTGTACCGGAATATTGTTGACACCCGCGCCGGCCCTTGCCACGCAAAGCAGCCGCTCGTGGTATTCCATCTCGTGCATCTTCGCGCTGCGCACAAGGATCGCATCCGCGTCCTTTACGCTGTCCGTCGCCACGTAATCCTTGGTAAAACGGGTCAGACCGACCTCGGATATCGGATTTTGGCAGTTATAATAGTACATATTAAGCGTTCTCCTTCTTCTCAAAAGCATCCATAAATTCTACCAGCTTTTCCACGCCTTCCTTCGGCATCGCGTTGTAAATGGACGCACGCATTCCGCCGACCGAACGATGTCCCTTCAGGTTCACAAAGCCCGCCGCCATCGCCTCGGCAACGAATTTTTTATCAAGGTCTTCGTTGCCCGTAACAAACGGCACGTTCATCAGCGACCTGTCTTTTTTTACGACCGTGCCCTTGAACATCCTGCTTGCATCAAGGAAATCATACAGCACCTTCGCCTTCTCTTCATTGCGCTGCTGCATCACCGAAAGGCCGCCCATATCCCTGATCCACTTGAAGACCTTGCCGCAGATATAGATGCCGTAGCACGGCGGCGTGTTGTAAAGCGAATCGTTATCCGCCTGTGTCTTGAACTTTAACATGGTAGGCGTGCCGGGCAGTACGTCGTCGGTGATGAGATCCTCGCGGATGATGTCGATCACAACACCCGCCGGTCCGATGTTCTTCTGCACGCCGCCGTAGACGAGTGCGTATTTACTGATATCCATCGGCTCCGACAAAAAGCAGGAGGATACGTCCGCTACAAGATCGCGTCCCTTCGTGTTCGGAAGTTCCTTATACTTCGTTCCGTAGATCGTGTTATTCTCACAGATGTAGACATAATCCATGTCATCCGTGATCGGAAGATC
>JAFSYD010000100.1 GCA_017443685.1 Lachnospiraceae bacterium
CAGGGGAATGTCATCTGTCAGTTCATTGAGAATGCAAAGGTATATTCCGGCGGATATGTGGAGACGGGGTCCGTGATCTTTTCGGAGGTCAACGCGTCGAAGGACGTGATCGTTAATGACCATAAGGGCTTTATTGCCGGCGGTGTCATCCGTGCGGGAGGTAAGGTGGAAAGCAATATTTTAGGCTCGTCGATGGGGGCGATCACCCGTGTCGAAGTTGGTATGGCACCGGAGAAAAAGGAACAGTATATGATCCTGCAGCGCGACATTTCCGCGAAGAATCAAAGGATTAACAAGCTGAATCCGATCATCAAGAATTATCAGGATTATATGGCAAGCGGCAAGCAGCTGGATGAGAAGACGGGTGCTTACCTGAACAAGCTGATGGATGAACTGGGGAATATCCGCAACGAGCTGCAAAAGGAACGCGAGGTGTTCAACAGTCTGCATCAGGAGCTTTTGAATTCCCAGCACGCACGCGTGGTGGTCCGCAGGGATGTATATCCGGGCGTTACGATCGTCATTTCGGATGTGGCGATGACGGTAAAAGATAAGCGCTCTTTTTGCGAGTTTGTAAAGGCACAGGGAGAGATACAGATATCCAATCTCTAAGGAGTTGATATGTCCATACGACCGATCGATCTGAACGGAATGATCCAGAATACACAGGAAGTATCCCAAAACCGTGCGACAGAGCAGAACCGTCCGATGGTACAGCAGGATTTCGTTGCGATAGAGACGCAGAACGAGGTCGAGATCGCGGCGGAGCAGGTGCACGATTTTGAGAACGCGACAGACAGTGAAATGGACGCGGCGAACGGCAACGGCAGCACGGGATATGGGAAGCAGGATCAGCAGCGAAAGAAAAAAAAGAAAAAGGCATTATCCGACGGACGTGTACGGCTGAAGAATCTGCCGAAGACGTTCGATATTAAAATATAAGGAGCGAGTGGGATGACCGGACTTGAAATCGGGCTTTTGATCATAGGAATCGCGTTTTTTGTCGGCAGTTTTTTCTTTACGGAAAAGCTGTCTTCTTCTGATTTGGAAGCCATCGAAAAGTTAAGTGAAAAAGAGATAGCGGTACTGCTTGAAAAGCAGATGCGCAGTGCCTCCGACCGGATTGAGCGGACGATCGACGAAAAGCTTGTTATGTCGATCTCCTCGGCGGAGCGGCAGATCACCAAAACGGCGAATGAGCAGATCCTGTCGATCAGCGACCATGCCGATGAGGTGCGCGAGGTGCTTGCAAGGGACATGGAGGCGGCAAATAAGTCACACGACGAGATCGTCTTTATGCACACGATGCTCAATGAAAAGCAAAAAAAGGTGACCGACATCGAAAAGGAGGCACAGCTTCTGGAATCCCACATCCGTGCGTTAAAGCACGGCATTGAAGAGGAGCTTTTTGCAAAGGCGCATGAGGCGGGGCTGCCGATCAATAAGATCGCGGAAGAGGCGGAGGCGATCGCCTGGGCGCAGATCGAAGCGGCGGATCTGATCACGCCGGAGGATAATGCGGCTGATATCGTGGCGGATGCGAAGTCATTAAAGGAAGCGGCTGCGGTCGAGGTGACTGAGCCGGCGGATGCGGAGACGGCCGAAGAGACAGCGGATACTGCGGAGAACGTCAACGAGAAAATCTTAAGACTCCACCGGGAGGGTTATTCGGAGATGGAGATCGCAAAGCAGCTGGACAAGGGTCTGCCGGAGATCAAGCTGGTATTGGGATTGTTTGGTGAGGAAGAATGATGAAGGCAAAGTACTATTTACGTGGCATGGGAATCGGAGTGTTTGTGACGGCGCTGATCTTCGGGATCGCGCTGGTGTTTTATCGTCCGAAGATGTCGGAGGATGAGATCCGCAGGGAAGCCGCGAAGCTCGGTATGGTCAATGCAGCGGATGAGGCGCTGCTTGCCGCTGCCGCGGAAGAAGATGCGCCGGAAGCGGATACGGCAGAGAAGGTGACAGTCGAAAATCTTCCGGGTGACACCGTGGAGGAAGACGCGCCCGATCCCGAAGCAGCCGGTGAAGAGGCAGATGCTTCCGGTGAGGAGAGCACGGATGGTACTTCTGAATCCGCTAATGATACGGACTCTTCGGCGGAAGATAAGGATAAGAAAGCGGACGTCGAAGAAAGCGACGCGGATGATACAAAGCCGTCAACGGAATATCAGGGTGAGCAGAAAAAGAAAGATACGGCTGCATCGGGAAATGACGCGGCGGGAAGTCAGGCATCTTCGGGGAGCGCTTCGTCATCCACTGCCGGTTCTTCCGGTTCGGCAAACAGTACGAGCGGTTCGGCCGGTTCGCAGACATCGGGCAGTACGTCAGGGAATACGGGGAGTTCTTCCGGGTCCGCGGGAAGCTCGTCCTCCGGCACATCTTATGGTGCCGCATCTTCTTCCGCCGGATCAAAGACACTTACGATCCGTACGGGGGAAAACTCCTACACAACAGCGGCGCATCTTTTCAAAGACGGACTGGTAGACAATGCGTCCAAGTTCAATAATTATCTCGAATCCAACCATTATGATGTGCGGATCCAGGCAGGTACCTTTACGATCCCGGAGGGAGCAAGCTATGATGAGATCGTGAAGATCATTACGCGTCAGTAAGGAGCTGCCGCAAAATTACCGGAACCTTCTGATCGATCGACGATGTGACCGGGCGTTCTTATTTTTTCTTGCATTTTATTTCATATTTGTGTTATAATAGCCGTCGATGCGGCTATTTTGCTGTGTCGGTAACCAATCATACACATACGGGGATTGTCGGCCAGGTGCTGGATCATCAGTCGGCAGGCAAGATGAGCCGTATGGAAGAGATCATCGTTTTATCCCCGAAGCAAGGATCGGGACGGACGATGGGGAAGTAACCACAAGGAGGAGAATCATGAGTGTTATTTCTATGAAGCAGTTGTTGGAAGCAGGTGTGCACTTCGGGCATCAGACGAGAAGATGGAACCCGAAAATGGCTCCGTACATCTACACGGAGCGCAACGGCATCCATATCATTGACCTGCAGAAGACGGTCGGGATGGTAGATGAAGCGTACAATGCGATCTTCGATATCGTAAGCCAGGGAGGAACGATCCTCTTCGTCGGCACGAAGAAGCAGGCGCAGGAGAATATCCAGATCGAGGCTGACCGCTGCGGAATGTATTACGTGAACGAGCGCTGGCTCGGCGGTATGCTTACGAACTTTAAGACGATCCGCAGCCGCATCCAGCACCTGAA
>JAFSYD010000101.1 GCA_017443685.1 Lachnospiraceae bacterium
CGGCAGAAGGTCCGAAGCATTTTGATATGGATCTTACACGTGCAAAGTTCGATGAGCTGACGCATGACCTTGTAGACCGTACGGCGGCCCCGGTGCAGCAGGCATTA
Source organism: Lachnospiraceae bacterium (assembly GCA_017443685.1). GTDB lineage: Bacteria > Bacillota > Clostridia > Lachnospirales > Lachnospiraceae > RGIG4930. Next base: position 108 of record JAFSYD010000101.1, read on the forward strand.
AAGGATGCCGGACTGAACGCAAGCGAGCTGTCGAAGGTACTGCTTGTTGGCGGTTCGACGCGAATCCCGGCAGTACAGGATAAGGTTAAGCAGCTGACCGGACATGAACCGTCGAAGACGCTGAACCCGGATGAGTGCGTAGCGATCGGAGCATCGATCCAGGGCGGAAAGTTAGCGGGAGACGCAGGCGCAGGAGAGATCCTGTTATTGGATGTTACGCCGCTGTCCCTTTCCATCGAGACGATGGGCGGGATCGCGACAAGACTGATCGAGCGCAATACAACGATCCCGACGAAGAAGAGCCAGATCTTCTCGACGGCAGAGGATAACCAGACGGCGGTTGATATCCATGTCGTACAGGGTGAGCGTCAGTTTGCAAGGGATAACAAGACGTTAGGACAGTTCCGCCTTGACGGTATCCCGCCGGCACGCCGCGGCGTACCGCAGATCGAGGTTACTTTTGATATAGATGCGAACGGTATCGTGAACGTATCCGCGAAGGATATGGGTACCGGCAAGGAGCAGCACATCACGATCACCTCGGGCAGCAATATGACCGATGCCGAGATCGATCAGGCGGTTAAGGAAGCGGCAGCGTACGAGGCGCAGGACAAGAAGCGCAAGGAAGCGATCGATACGAGGAACAGCGCGGACTCCTTCGCATTCCAGACGCAAAAGGCTTTAGATGAGGTCGGTGATAAGATCGATGCGGCGGATAAGTCTCAGGTTGAGGCGGATCTTGCAAAATTAAAAGAGCTTGTCGAAAAGCATCAGCAGGCAGAGGATATGACCGATGCCGATGTAGCGGAGATGAAAGCGGCGCAGGAGAAGCTTCAGGACAGTGCACAGAAGGTCTTCGCCAAGATGTACGAGCAGGCGCAGGCAGCGCAGGGAGCAGCAGGCGGCGCAGGTCCGGATATGAGCGGCATGGGACCGGATATGAATGCGGGCTCCTCCGGCAGCACAGCCGATGACGGTGTTGTTGATGCGGATTTTAAGGAATTATAAAATAGGACAAAAGTTACCGAAACGGTAACCCAAAGTGACTGCGAAAATACAGTATATGTTCGTATCGGACCGTTTGAAACGCCGGCACTTAATGAGCAAAGCGAATTTTTGTACCGCTGTGTTTCAACCCGGAGGGAAAGCGTTCCGATAGAGCATATGCTGTATTTGAGCACATAGGGGAACGATGAAATTATGGCAAATACAAAACGCGATTATTATGAAGTCTTAGGCGTTGGCAAGAACGCCACGGACGACGAATTAAAAAAAGCATACCGCAAGCTTGCGAAGCAGTATCACCCGGATATGCATCCGGGGGATGCGGAGGCTGAAGCCAAGTTTAAGGAGGCATCCGAAGCGTATGCGATCCTTTCCGATGCGGACAAGCGCAGACAGTACGATCAGTTCGGACACGCGGCATTTGAAGGCGGTGCCGGCGGCGGAGGCGGCTTTGATTTCTCCGGTATGGATTTTTCGGATATCTTCGGCGATATCTTCGGAGATTTCTTCGGCGGCGGTATGGGATCACGGCGCGCGGCAAGCAATGGGCCGATGCGCGGCGCGAATCTCAGGGCGTCGGTTCGGATCACATTCGAGGAAGCGGCGTTCGGCTGCAACAAGGAGCTTGAAATCGTATTAAAGGATGAGTGCGAAACCTGCCATGGCAGCGGCGCGAAGCCGGGTACGGGTAAGGTCACCTGTTCGAAGTGCGGCGGCAAGGGTCGCGTCGTGATGACGCAGCAATCGCTGTTCGGAATGGTGCAGAATGTTACTGCCTGCCCGGATTGCCAGGGGACCGGACAGATCATCCGGGACAAATGTACGGATTGTCACGGGACGGGGTATATTGCACGCAAGAAGCATATTGTGGTGGATATCCCCGCGGGTATCGATAACGGACAGTCCGTCCGTATCCGTGATAAGGGTGAGCCGGGCTTGAACGGCGGGCCGCGCGGCGATCTTTTAGTTGAAGTACGTGTGGCGCAGCATCCGATCTTCCAGAGGAATGGCTATGATCTGTATTCCAATGCGCCGATCTCGTTTGCGCAGGCAGCACTCGGCGGTGAGGTCATCATCGATACCCTGGATGGTAAGGTGTCCTATGAGGTAAAGCCGGGTACGCAGACCGACACGCGGATCCGTCTTAGAGGGAAGGGAATCCCCTCTCTTCGCAACAGGAATATGCGCGGCGACCACTATGTGACGCTTGTCGTACAGGTGCCGACGTCCTTAAGCGGAAAGGCGAAGGATGCCCTTCGCACCTTCGATGCGGCATGCGGCAATACCTTAAAGCCGGGCGGCGCGCAGGTAAAAGAAGAGAAGCGCAAAAAAGGCTTCGGCGAACGTGTAAGGGATGCATTTGAAGATCTTTAAAATGTGCACTCCGCATATAGAGGATGAACCATGAAAATTTCAGAAATACTCAAAAGCAAAGCGGCTACACTTTCATTCGAAGTATTTCCGCCGAAGACCTCTGACAAAATGGAGGACGTAAGCCGTCAGGCAACGAAGATCGCGGCGTTATCGCCCGACTTTATGAGTGTCACCTACGGCGCAGGCGGCGGAACGAGTGACTATACGGTGGACATCGCGGCGCTTTTGCAAAAGACCTATCAGGTGCCGATGTTAGCGCATTTAACCTGCGTTTCCTCGACGAAGGAGCGCGTCCGGGAAATGATCGCAAAGTATAAGGAGCGCGGCATAGAGAACATTATGGCACTTCGCGGTGATATTCCCGCGGGGGGAGCACCGCATAACGAGTACCACCATGCGACGGAGCTGATCGCGGATATTAAGAGTGCGGGTGATTTTTGCATCGGCGGGGCGTGCTATCCGGAGGGACATCCCGAAGCGGACAGCCGCGAAGAAGACTTAAAGTATTTAAAAGAAAAAGCAGACGCGGGCTGTGACTTTTTAACGAGCCAGATGTTTTTTAACAATGATCTGTTTTATAACTTTTTATACCGGGCACGGGACAAGGGCATTATGGTTCCGATCGTAGCGGGAATCATGCCGATCACGAACGCGAAAATGATACGCCGCTCCATCGAAATGAGCGGCGCGGAGCTTCCGGAACGGTTCCGGGCAATCGTTGATTTTTATGGGCATGATCCCGACAAAATGAAGCAGGCGGGCATCATCTACGCGACGGAGCAGATCGTAGATCTGCTGGCGCACGGCGTTAAGAATATTCACGTATATTCGATGAACAAGCCGGACATCGCGGAGGCGATCCAGCGGAATCTGTCGGAGATCTTGAAGTAACCTAATCGGATGCTCCCGCTTTTTTGCGGGGGCGTTCGTAGTTTAACAGACGGGGGAAAAGATGAATTACGATGTTATCATTATCGGTGCCGGACCGGGCGGCATATTCAGCGCGTATGAGCTGATGAAAAAAAAGCCCGGACTTTCAATCGCGGTTTTTGAGACCGGTCACCCATTGGAAAAACGCAAATGTCCGATCGACGGCGTGAAGGTGAAAAGCTGTATCGGCTGTCCGACCTGCGCGATCATGAACGGTTTCGGCGGTGCGGGCGCTTTTTCCGATGGCAAATACAACATCACGAACGATTTCGGCGGCACGCTTTATGAATATATCGGACGTGAGCAGGCGATCGAGCTGATGGAATATGTGGATGAGATCAACTGCGAGTATGGCGGAAGCGGGACGAAAATGTATTCCACATCAGGCACTTCTTTTAAAAAGAAATGCATGCAAAACGGCTTAACGCTTCTCGATGCTTCGGTGCGCCATCTTGGGACGGACATCAATTATGTGGTGCTGGAAAACATTTATGCTGCGCTTAAGGAGTCGGTCGATTTCTATTTTGACACGCCGGTCGATACGGTGGAAACGGACGGCGACGGCTATCGCGTAAAATGCAAGGCAGGTGAGTTTACCGGGAAATATTGCGTGATCTCGGTCGGACGGAGCGGCAGCAAATGGATGCAGGGTATCTGCGAGGCGCTTTCCATCCCGACGAAATCGAACCGTGTGGACATCGGCGTGCGCGTGGAGCTTCCGTCGGTGATCTTTGATGACATTACAAGTGAGCTGTATGAAAGCAAGATCGTTTACCGGACGGAAAAGTTCGAGGATCACGTAAGGACGTTTTGTATGAATCCCCACGGCATCGTGGTAAATGAGAATACGAACGGTATCGTTACGGTGAACGGGCATTCCTTTGAGGATGAGTCAAAGAAGACGGAGAATACGAACTTTGCGCTGTTGGTTGCGAAGCATTTTTCGGAACCGTTTAAAGACTCTAACGGATACGGCGAGAGCATTGCACGGCTTTCGAATATGCTCGGCGGCGGGGTGATCGTGCAGAGATTCGGTGATCTGGTGCGCGGAAGGCGCTCTACGGCAAGCCGGATCGAGGAGTCTACGGTGCATCCGACCTTAGCGGCAACGCCGGGTGATCTGAGCCTTGTGCTGCCGAAGCGGATCATGGACGGCATTATCGAGATGATCTACGCGCTTGATAAGATCGCTCCGGGGACGGCAAATGACGATACCCTGCTTTACGGTGTTGAGGTCAAGTTCTACAATATGGAAGTCAAGCTTGATGAGCATCTCGAAACGACGCATAGGGGCCTTTTCGTGATCGGTGACGGCAGCGGCGTGACCCATTCCCTGTCGCACGCGTCGGCAAGCGGGGTGTATGTGGCGAGATATATTGCGGGCAATTAAAGATCTGCTTCAATCGATGTTAGAAGATGGAAATTAGAAAATAGAATAATGATATAGTTGTTTGTAGCCGCATTCCATTTCGGATGCGGCTATTGTTGTGTCAAGGACGTCTTAATGACCGAATAGCCGCGTATATGACCGAATAGACATATTGCGATTCAAAGGAGGCGGGAATATAGTATAATTTACGGCGGTGTTGAATGGTACAAAATCATTTTGCGGTTAAGAAGGCAGATGTTTTGTGACGGGCGGCGGGCTTGTCACAATAATGCCTGATTCAGGTGCCGAGTTTCACTAAATTCGAACTGCGTCGCCTTGTTGTCTGTTTTCCGCGCGTCGTCTCGGCATAAGAAGCATCACGAAATCAAAGATTTCTATGCTTCTAGGCCTGCGATGCGTGCTCAAACAGACCGGCGCCTTGTTCTCATTAAGTGATTCGGCAATTCATCAGGCATCATTGCGCAAGCCCTGCAGCATCTAAAAAAGAAATGGAGGTAATGTTTTGAAAATGATGAAAAGTAAGAAAATGATACCGGCGTTACTCTTAGCATTCGCGCTGGTGCTCGGCCTGATGCCGGGGATGTGTATGACGGTGAAGGCGGATGGAAATGTGGCCGAAGTTTATTATAATAACCCGGGTGATGATCCGGTGGCTACGTGTACGTCACTTCAAGCTGCATTCGATGTGGCGGCACAACAAAATAGTCAGTATCCAATAGTAAAACTATTACAGAATGTAACTGTAAGCGATAGCCTTACACTCAATAAGGGTATTAACCTTTTTCTCGATGGCAAGACGTTGAAGATTGAAAGTAATGGAGCAATAACTGGTGATAGTGAGATTCATTTAGGTACAGATGGTCAGGGCGGCAGTGTAGTGAGTGAAGGTACCGTTAAAGCGTACGTTCAAGTTATTGAAGAGAATGTATCATTTAGTGTTAACGGCGGATCGGTTTCTCATCTCCAAAATTGGGGAACAACTAATGTTACCGGTGGCAACATCACATTTCTTGGACCAGAAAGTGGTACGACAACAGTAAATGGTGGTAACGTAAATTCGATTGATTTATTGAATAACGATGGAAGTCCAACTCTTAATATTTCTGGGGATGTTTCCATTGGAACCGTCCGCATAGAGAACTACGGATGGAATGATGGGCGTTGTGGAACGGCTTCGGTTTCAATTTCAGTCAGTCCTAAGATTGAAACCTTAACCGTATACATTGGAGAAAATGATAATGGTTCTGGTTTCAGGTCAGGTGAATGGGGAACGATTGAAATCACTGGTGGATATTTTGGTAGCGATCCGAGTGCAGAGTCGCTTCTTAGCGCTTATAGTGATGATTTAAAATCACATGTTTCAGTTTCCCTTGGTGGCAAGACTATTGAATCATATAGCGATCATCAAGATGATTGGGATGCAGACAGTTCGACTTATCCGTATCGTATAGCTGGAACATCGAGCAGTGGTGGGGGGACGACTCCGATTACGCCGTCCGGCGGCGATGCTGACAAATCATCAGAATCCACAACCAGTGAAACCAAGGACAGCAGTTCTGATAAGACGGCTACGGTTTCCAATGATGATGCAATAAAAGCTGCGGATACTGTACTGACTGACCAGACGAAGACGGTAACTGCTTCGAAAGACAGCGTTTCTACGGAAGGTACGACCGGGAATGTTAAAGTGGAAGATGTTTCTCCGCTCGTAGATGAGAAGGCGAATGCCGAGCTGAAGGATTTTGTCAAAGATATCATCACGGCAACGAATAATACGGATATTGTTGAGAAGATTTTCAAGTTTGATCTGAAAGCAACCGGCAGCGGTACGGTAAGAATTGATGTTGGCAAGGAATATGCGAATAAATTTGCCGTTATCGGACACTATAAGAATGGCTGGACGAGACAGCAGAAGCAGGTAGACAGCCAGGGTTATGTATATCCGGAGTTTGCGGATTTCTCGCCGATCACGATCGTCATTACGAAGAGTGAATCCGCGATCAGCAGCCTTTCCTCAACGGAGAAGACTGTTGATACGAGCACGCAGTCTGCTACTACGACGAGCACAAGCTCTTCTTCCGGCGGTTCTTCGAGCTCCGGCGGGACGAATGGGGTGATAAGTGTCGGCGGTTCCTTAAGCGGCGGAGCAAGTACCGCAAGCGGTGCGGTTGGTTCGCTTTCGCTTTCCGATGCGAGCGGCGTTCTCCCGGCAGGTTCTAAGATGACGACGGTTCCGGTAGTATCGGGTGCGAATTATGATAAGGCGAAGACGGCTCTTACAAATGTTCTTTCCGCAGGCGGCAAGCTTAGCGTTATGCAGATGGATATGCTTGACGCTGCCGGCGCGGCGCTGCATCAGTTGAATGGTGACGTGACGGTAACGATGGCACAGCCGTTTACACCGGCAGCGGGGAATACGATCGCTGTATATCGGATCGAGGATGATGGTACGGCAACGAAGCTGCCGACCACGGTAGCGAACGGAACGGTAGCATTTACCACGAACCACTTCTCGGTATACGCGTTCGTGGAGGTACCGCAAGCCGGCGCAGCAGCAGATGCGGCGGCAACACCGGCAGGTGCTGCGGCAGCGTCCCCGAAGACGAACGCTGCATCCCCGAAGACCGGCGATCCTGCAGATGCATGCGCGGCAGTGATCGTTCTGTTCGCCGGCGCACTGTTTGCAGCACCCTATGCCAAAAAGAGAAGCGCAAGATAACAGCACAATCGCAATAGCATAAAGACGAATAAAAGAAGTGCCTCACCACGGGGCACTTCTTTCTTACGATTGAATGTCAGATTGCGAGCGATGAGATTAGTCAAAATATTTTTCATCAACTTCAAAATCTTTGTTGATCGTCCATCCGCTTTGCTTTCCGGCTGTTCCCTTTGAGACAATGCCAAGTTCTGTAAGATAAGAGATAGCCCTTTTAGTCGCAGATGTACCAAGCCTTGTTTCTACTTGAATCTTTTTCTGTGAAATCATTGGTTCCTTTTTCATCCAGTTATAGATATCAAGGGCGTTCTGTAAAATATCTTCCCGAGCTTTCCTCTTTGGGCTGCCGGAATTGAATGCAACAAGCTTTTCCCAATTTATGGTTCCGTCAATATTACAAAACTCCGCTGAAAAATCCCGGATCAGTCGATTGGATGCCTTTGCGTAACTTATTTTATAGTCATCAATGTATTTCTCGGGTAGTGTGCCCATAAAGGAAATGATCTTTGTGTAAAAATCCCTGTCCCCGGTGATTATTTCCCAGAACTCTTCCCCGGCGACTTCCTCATATATCTTGGCCTTGCCTCTGCCGGTTTCATTTTTAGTGCCATAGGCGTAACCGACAATCGCCTCAAAACGAATCTTGCTGCCGGATGTTTTTAATGCCCGCCCCGCTTTTGTAAAATTTTCTTCCTGTCGTTTTTTATTGTCAGCATTAAAAACGGACGTTCCGCTTTTTACAGCAACGACGTACTTGACATTATTATCAGGGTCAAAAATTTCTATATCCACGCCTTCTGTATTTGACTTGATACCGTTGGAAGCAGCAATAGCGATAGGTTCAAAAAAGCAGTTGCCGAAAATGGTTTCCTCGCTTGAACTCACGAAAGCCTGCAAAATGGATTCAATTATTTCGGAAGAAGTCTGCATGGATTTTGCGCGATACAGATAGGGGTTCTTCGAACGCATAATATCCTTGATGTTAATACTGTCTATCTTTGAAATGAGAGCACTATAGAAATTCTCTAAAGCATTTGCTATTGCTTTTTTTACTTCCGTTTCGTCATAACTTGTGTTAATCGGTTCCATCGTTTCCTCCGATTCTCATTGCGTTTTTGATTCTGTTGTGTACGCTTGTTCCCCTGAATCTCTTGGTTGTAATAGTGGCTGTATTGTCAGCCGTGGCTATAATGGCTTTACCGATCGCCTTTGCGAGTCCGATCGGAACAGCGTTTCCGATTTGTTTATATTTTGCAGCGGTTGTTCCTGTGAATATCCATTCATCGGGGAATTGTTGAATACGAGCGTATTCTTTAACGCTTAATGGTCTGTCTTGTATAGGATGACAAAGCATTGTTGCCTTCTGCGCGGGGGCTGTTGTAATAGTTGGTGACGGTTGAGAATACGAAAGTCTACGATAGAATCCCACCTTACCTCCACCTGACCTAAATGCGCCGCCCATTGCAACAGGTATTAAAGCCTCAGGCAGATCCCTCCAATTGCCACCTTCAGGAACCATATGTAGATACTTTTTTCTGTCACTGCTTAAAGTTCCGCATTCTCCGGGATCATCCTCCAAATCTTTGATTACCTTTCCAACTGTTTTCCAACGGTATTCGGAATTTTGGTGCATCTGAAAATGCGTAGGGAACGGCAAAAAGATATCTTCGTTATCACGGCTTCCAATAAGCACGAAGCGTTCTCGAAACTGGGGAACTCCGTAGTTTACCGCGTCAAGTATCCCGTAAACCGTTTTGTATTTTAATTTATCAAACTCAGACAGTATAACATCTAAAACAGTACCCAATTTCTGATTCGGATCGCTATCGTCGTGTTGTTCTGCGGGAACGTGCTTTAATGGGGATGACATAATGCCTTTTACATTTTCCATAATAAAGAAACGAGGACGAATACAATCAATCATACGTATAAAGTCCATGAACAAGCTGCCTCGGGGATCATTGATCCCGAGCCTTTTTCCCGCCGTTGAGAAGGGTTGGCAGGGTGGGCCTCCACAAATCAGAAATGGCTCCCCGTGATGCAATCCGGTTAATTCGAGGATGGTTTCAGGAGCGATATTTCTTATATCGCCGGCAAGGACGTTGCGATTATTCGCCTTCATCGTTTCCACACAGGCAGGCTCAAAATCCTGACCGATAACTACATTAAGACCGGCCCTCTCTAATCCGATATCCAGACCCATTGCTCCGGAAAATAAAGATATGACATCTCTGTTATTCGCATATATATTAAAATCATTTTTCATATTCATAAAAAACCTCGCAATCAGCATTCGAAGAATATGACTCTGTCAGGGTCACACAGACGCTTTCTGCTGTTGTCTTTTTTCATTTTTATCAATGATGTCATTTGCTTCTATAATTGCTGTACGTCTGATAAATTCGCTATATGATGCATATGCTTCCAATCTTGCAGCTTGTTTAAACTTATCGAGCTCCTCGCTGCTAACTCGTATGCTGATAGAAATATCCTTAGCCATAATATAAATCCTCCGAATTGCATTATATCAAAACGTGCAACATTGTCAATACATATCCGTGCGATTGTATCGGTAATAGAATTGTAACTATGCAGAATGCCGTTTAAGCTTTGTAAGCGATGCCCATTTCCTGATTTACAACGGCGTGGTTTCAGATTATAATGAAATGGCATCACAAGAATTTTCAGAAAGCATAAGAGAAGGTGTGAAAATGGATGAGAGAAGAGTGTTCGAGAGATTTGATACGGCAATAGAGGCGATCCTGGTTTACGGTGACTTACGCATGCCCTGTGTCGTCTGCGACGTCAGCGAGGGAGGCATCGGCATAGTCGTTAAGAAAGCCGACACGTCAGAAAAGCCGGATCTCTCTTATGGGGTTAAGCTGCATTACATATTCACCAATGACGAGCTCGACCTTGCGCATGAGTGTTTCTTTGTATATATGAAAGAGACGGAAGACGAGTACCGGATAGGGGCGGTAAGCCGCGAAGAAGACCTTGAGGCCTTACAATGACAGGATCAACGATCAGACTGGTAGCGTGTGATATGGACGGGACGCTCCTGAATGATGCAAAAGAAAAGCCTGCGGATTTTATCCCGTGGGTTGTGGCGCATCCCGATATTCGCGTTGTGATCGCGAGCGGGAGACAGTATGCAACTCTGCGCGCGGATTTTGAGGAGATTGCCGACCGGCTGTATTATCTGGCCGATAATGGGGCGCTTGTGTTCTATCGGGACGAGCTTCTGCACGTGGATGAGATCGACAAAGCAATCGTTATGGATACGCTTGCGCGCATTGACGGGATCACGGGTATGGTACCGATCGTCTGCGGAGCAAATTCGGCTTATATGAGACACAGTTCGGCCGACGCCGAAGCCAATGGGCATATGTATTATAAGAAGCTGGCGTTTGTGGAAGAGTTTGCTGACTGCGTGGCCGGTGATGAGATTGTGAAGATCGCGTGTTTTCTTGAAAAAGGAGATCCGAATGACGTGATCCGGCGGCTTGATGGGATCGATCCGTGTCTTGCAGCGGTGATCTCCGGGGATCAGTGGATCGACGTTCTTCTGAAGGGGGTTAATAAAGGAACCGGTGTCCGTGCCATCCAGGAAAAGTACGGCATTCTGCCGGAAGAGTCGATGGCGTTCGGGGATTTCCTGAATGACTATGAGCTGCTTATGGCTTGTACGGAAAGCTATGCGATGGCCAATGCGCATC
>JAFSYD010000007.1 GCA_017443685.1 Lachnospiraceae bacterium
GGTGATCTCGAAGCGGTCAAGCGCCAGCTTACATTTGAAAAAAAGCAGATCAAAAGAATGCTTTATCAAAAGCCGGCTTTGACCGAAGATTAAACTAATCACTGATATCCAGATCCATCGCCACCGCGAAGCTATAGTCCGGGTATGCCGCCCGGACTTTGCTGACTATGGCATCATGTACCGCCTTCCGGTCGGGCGCGGCAAAATCCACGATTACGTCAAAGGTCACATGCCGGTCCTTTTCATAGAGATAGAATCCGTGCATCTGCAAAATATACTCCTCGGACATCACAAGGCGCGTGATCTCATCACGCATCTGCATCGCCTCGTCCCCCTTCGTATTGATCGAATAAATACCGACTGCTTCCATAATGACGCCGTGCTTGATATACACAAGCTGCTGGATCAGCCTTGTCAGCTCGTCGATCTGGTCCGCCGTCATCGTATCGGGAATCTCGACATGGCAGGATGCCAGCTTCCGCTCCGGACCGTAATCGTGGATGAACAGGTCATACACGCCGCTTACGCCCTCAACGCCGGAAACGGTCTGCTTGATATCCCTCGTCAGCTCCACGTCCGCCCGCTCGCCGATGATCTTGCTGATCGTTTCGGAGAGCATTTCGATACCGGACTTTATGATCACAACGGAGATCGCCGCTGCAAGATATGCCTCTACCCCGATGCCCGTCGTAAGAAATAAGACTGCCGCAAATAAAGTGCTCGCGGAAATGACCGCATCAAAAAGCGCATCCTTTCCCGATGCAATAAGGGAGTCTGAATTGACGGACTCTCCTGTCTTTTGCACATAGGTGCCGAGAAGAAGCTTGACTGCGACCGCGCTCGCGACAACAATCAGCGTCACCGCGCTGTAATCCGCCGTCTCGGGACGGATGATCTTCTTCACCGACTCGATCAGGGACGTGATACCGGCGTACAGGACGATAAAGGAGATCACAGACGCGCTCAAATACTCAGTCCGTCCATGTCCGAGCGGATGCTGCTTATCCGGCAGCTTATGCGCCAGCTTCGCGCCGACGATCGTGATAACCGAAGACAGCGCGTCGCTTAGGTTGTTAACCGCATCGAGGACGATCGCGATCGAGTGCGAAAGCAGACCCACCGCCGCCTTAAAGGAGGCAAGCAGGATGTTGGCGATGATACCGATGATGCTGGTGCGGATGATAATCTTATCTCGCGATTCGGGGGATTTTTCAGCCATTATTTTGTCCTTTTACAATTGAGGGCTGCCGACGCAGCCCCGTATAAAAAACTATTTTGCTACGATATTAACGATCTTGCCCGGAACGTAGATTTCCTTTACTATGTTCCCGCTCAATCTGTCTCCTAACGCCTCTTTTGCCCTTGCGATCGCCGTGTCCTTGTCGGCATCCTTCGCGATCGTGACAAGCGCTCTGGTCTTGCCGTTGATCTGTACCGCGATCTCGACCTCGTCGTCTACGAGATACTTCTCATCATAGACCGGGAAACCGCTGTGGAACACACTGCCCGTTCCTCCGAGCTGTTCATAAAGCTCCTCTGCGATATGTGGGGCAAAGGGTGCCAGCAATCTTGCATACGTGACAAGCGTCTCCTTGTCGACGCCGCCCTCCTTCGCCATTGCGATAAGGTTGTTCAGGTGCTCCATAAAGCCCGATACCACCGTGTTCAGGCTGAAGCTGTCAAGGCGCGTCGTGATATCATACACAAGACGATTGCGTTCTTTTAAGAGCGCCTCCGTCTCGGGTACATCCGCATCCTTATTCTCCTGTACCAGCTTCCACAAACGCGTGATAAAGCGGTACACACCGTCGATCCCGCGGTCGTCCCACTCGGAATCCAACTCCGGCGGGCCCACAAACAGCTCATACAGCCGCAGGGAATCGCAGCCGTAATCATTCACCAGGTCATCCGGCGATACGACATTCCCCTTCGACTTCGACATCTTGATCCCGTTCTTGCCCGTGATCATGCCCTGATTGAACAGCTTCGTAAACGGCTCCTCGAAGCCGACTACACCGATATCGTATAAGAACTTCGTCCAAAACCGCGCGTACAAAAGATGCAGTACCGCATGCTCCACGCCGCCGATGTACATATCCACGGGAAGATACTTGTCCGCCTTCTCTTTGGAAACAAGCGCTTCGTCGTTCTTATTGTCCACATAACGCAGGAAATACCAGGACGATCCGGCCCACTGGGGCATCGTGTTCGTCTCGCGTTTTGCGGGCTTTCCGCAGCACGGGCAGGTCGTATTTACCCAATCCGTCATCGCGGCAAGCGGCGACTCTCCGGTACCCGTCGGCTCGTAATTCTCCACCTCCGGAAGCGTCAGCGGAAGCTCGTCCTCCGGCACCGCTACCGGACCGCAGTCCGGGCAGTGTACGATCGGGATCGGCTCACCCCAGTAACGCTGACGGGAGAATACCCAGTCCCTTAACTTGTAATTCGTCGTCTTTTTACCCGCGCCCATTTTCTCAATGATCATCGGCGCTTCCTGCTTCAGATCTGCCGACTCGCGCCCGTTCCAGTCACCGGAATTGATCATCGTACCGACCGCGTCGGTATAGGCCTCCGTCATATTCTCGATCGCCTGTCCGTCCTTCGCGATCACCTGGATGATCGGGATGTCGAACTTCTTTGCAAATTCAAAGTCCCTGTCGTCGTGCGCCGGCACGCACATGATCGCGCCCGTACCGTAATCCGCCAAAACGTAATCGGAAAGCCAAATCGGGAGCTTCTTTCCGCTCATCGGATTGATTGCGTATGAGCCGGTGAACACGCCGGTCTTTTCTTTATTCTGCAAACGGTCAACCGAAGACTTCAGCGAGGTCTGATAGATATAGTCCTCCACTGCCGCTTTCTGCTCATCGCTTGCCAGGGATGCCGCAAGCGTATGCTCAGGTGCCAATACCATAAACGTCGCGCCATAGAGCGTATCGGGGCGCGTCGTGTATACGGTGATCTTCTCATCGCGTCCGTCGATCGCGAAGTCCACCTCCGCTCCATAGCTCTTGCCGATCCAGTCGGTCTGCATCTTCTTGACCTTCTCCGGCCAGTCCAGCTTATCAAGATCCGAAAGCAGACGATCCGCATATGCCGTGATCTTAAGCATCCACTGGTTCAGATTCTTCTTCGTCACGTCCGCACCGCAGCGCTCACATTTGCCGTTCACCACTTCTTCGTTGGCAAGTCCGGTCTTGCAGGACGGGCACCAGTTGATCGGCATTTCCTTCTCATATGCCAGTCCGGCCTTGAACATCTTGACAAAGATCCACTGAGTCCACTTGTAGAAGTTCGGATCAGTGGTATTGACTTCCATATCCCAGTCATA
>JAFSYD010000102.1 GCA_017443685.1 Lachnospiraceae bacterium
CGGCCAGCTGCATGAACGGAACCCCATGATTGTCGGTCAAAAGCCCGTACCGGTCGATGCTCACCTCTCCTGCTGCCATTGCAAGGAAGGATACGCCATGCGTCGCGTCTTTTGATGTTGTGATCCCGGCATTGTCCTGCATATACGCGTGCATTCGTTCTGCCACTTTTGCCATGTCCGCCGTCCCCGTCCCATACGAACTGTCAATCCCCAATATCCCATATTCATTCCACAAAAGACGGTTATAATCCGCAAACGCACTCTCGATCGAAATCTCCGATACCAGTGGCTCAAAGCGCCTTAAGCTGTAAAAATGCAGCATTTCCAGCAGCGTAAAAAAGACTGACAGAAGCAGCATCAGGTTCATTCCCATAAAGCAGGTAACAGAAGCCGATCTCCCCTTCAAACCTTACCCGCCTGGTCGGTGATCGTCTGGAAAATGTTATTGACAAGCGTCGTCAGCTGATCCTTAAAGATCAAAACCAGACCGATCAGTACCACCAAAATCAGGATCATTTCCACCACACCGATACCGGTTTGGGTACGTAATTTCTTTTGGATGTTCCTCTGTATCGCGTTCATATTTTCTTCTCCTTCTGCATAGATGCTGCGTTTCATAAACTCATATTCATAAGCGCCGGTGCGATCGTGACGATGAGTACCACGCCGAGCATCATCCCCATAGGGATCAAAAGCTTCGTCGACGCCTCCTCGCCTAAGATCCGTGCCCGCACCTTTCGCGCTTCGAAGCACTCCGCTTCCTCTTTTTCCAGTTGCTCTTTCAGCTGCCGGTTCCCTTTTTTGACATTCTGCGAAAGCATCATCGCCAGCTTGCTGTAGTAGCGGTGATCACACCGCTGTCCGAATTTCCGGTAGGCCTGCGTTTCACTCAGCCCGTCTTCCATTTCGCGCAGGGCGATGACGATCGCATCATACCCCGGATGCGGACTGCCACGCTTGTCCGGCATCCTGCTCTTATATTGCGCGGCAATCCGTTCAAATGCACCCTTTACGGATATCCCGGCGGACACATACAGCGAGAGCGTGCTCACCAGCTGCGGATAATCCGCTTCGAGGGCTTCGCTGCGCCTTGCCCGCGCACGCCTTGCTTCCTCGCCCTGCCCCAAAACCACCGCAACCCCTGCGATGATCCCCATCAAAGCCAGTTCCTGTCCGCGGTAATTGCGCTTCCTTTTCCACGTTACTTTTGTTCCGTTTACCGTTGTCGGAAGCACAAGTACGGCCGCCTCCTTTGTGGCCTCATCCGCGTCATAAAGCGCCTTTTTTAAGTAATAGGAGAAGCCCTCTTCGCTTTTTACATTCGGTACGACGACGCGTACCGGAAAGGAATAGACCGTCTCATAAGTGCCGCAGCTAAGCGTGGCCGAAGCATAGCAGACGGTATCCTCCGTCACGTTTTCCAGATGGACGCTTCCGTCCTGTCCGATCAGGGACGGCTCCGAAAAGCTCCATGACGCCTCGACCGCACCTTCACTGTATTCCCCTGCCACGGCAAGCGGCTTTGTGATACTTTCCAGAGACGGATTATCACCGGCAATGGAACTGTCGATCTCTTTCTTTGCCTCTTCCATCCGCGCAAGCGCTTCTTCCCCGGTAAAGGCCTGCCTGCTAACGTGTACGCGGACATTGTTTTTTTCATCCCGGCTATCCGCAACGACAAGCTCCGTTTCCATGTCCCGCTCGTCATAAGCGGGACGGGCAAGCTCGCCGTTAAAATGCAGCTCCCCGCTCCGGTAATCGGATATGGCAAGACCTATGCCCAAAAGCTCCACCAGTGAAAGGATCAGAACCGTATCCCGCTGTACGCGCAGCTTCCCGATATGGAGGTATTTCTTTTCTTTCGGTTTTTTACGTTCCTTTTTCTCTTTTCCAAACATTTCCTACACCCTGATATCCACTATGCGCTTTCCGAGAATGATCGCCGCAACATACATACCGATACAGAGCGTCATAAAAACCGCTCCCCCTATGTTGTGATACATCGGTGCCAAAAACTCGCCCGATCCGATCCGAAGATATGCGATGATCGCCATCGGCATCACGGTCATCACGTTAAGCTCCATCTGCTTTTCGGCTACCGCCGCTGCGATCTCCTGCTTAAGTTCTACCTTTTCCTCGATCTTCTCCGCCGTCCTTCGGATATTTTTGACATAGTCTCCGCCGAGGCGTTTTGCAAAGGCAAAGATGTTCGCAAAGCTGAGCGCCTCCTCATAGGCAAAGCTTTCGGCAAATTCCAAAAACGCCCGTTCCACCGGATGCATCAGCGCCACCTTCCCGTTCAGACGGTGCAGCTCTGCCGCGATCACACCGTCGGCGCCGAACATCCGCACGATGGTATGCTCCGCTTCCGCAAATGCATTTTCCACCGAATACCCGGACTCTAAGGATGCGATCAGCCCCAAAAGAAACTCTTTGTATTCCACCATAAACTGCTTCTCACGTTCCTTTTTCTTCCTGTCCGCATAGCGCAGTCCGTTCACATAGGCAACCGCAGGAAAGCATAACAGCCCCCACCATGCATCGTAAAACACCCACGCCACCACGACGGACAGTCCGATATCCTCCGCGATCAGGATGGCGAGTTCTCTTTTCTGATACCCGCCATAATGAGTTTTCTGTCGTTTAAAATGTCGTTTTCCTTTTTCCATATCCCGATCTCTTTTCCATTTGCATCCCGCTTCGACTGATAGACATACAGCGTACGCAGCTTTACTTCTCCATCCGTAACGCCTGTCACCTCGGCGATCTCAAGCACCTTACGGCTCCTGTCATTCAGCCTGCCGAGATGAACAAAGATCTCGATGCCTGACGCGATCTGCGCCCGGATTGCCGCGATCGGAAGCTCCATTCCCATTAAGACCATCGTTTCCAGCCGCGAGATCATATCCCGGCAGGAATTGGCATGACCGGTGGAAAGAGAGCCGTCGTGACCGGTATTCGCCGCCTGCAGCACCTCCAGCGCTTCCTCCCCGCGGCACTCCCCGACGATGATCCGGTCGGGGCGCATCCGCAGTGCCGACTTTACCAGATCGCGAATGCTGATCCGAAGCTTCCCCTCCAGATTAGCATCCCTTGCTTCGAGCCGCACCAGATTTTCAATTCCGATCGGCTGCAGTTCCGCACTGTCCTCGATCGTGATCACGCGCTCTCCCGGCGGAACGAATTCTGTCAGGGCATTTAAAAATGTGGTCTTCCCTGACCCCGTCCCGCCCGAAACGAACATATTGTAGCCTGCCGCGACAAGGTCTTTTAAAAAGTCAGCCATCTCCTCCGACAGAGAGCCCAGCGAGAGCAACCGCCGCATATTGATCGGATCCTTCGGGAATCTGCGGATCGTAACGATGCAGTGGTCGATCGATGCGGGCGGCAGCACGATGTTCACACGCGAGCCATCCTCCAGACGCGTATCCACGATCGGCGTCGTCTCATTGACGATCCGGTTGTTTCTCGCCACGATCTGCTGGATCACATCGTACAGCTTTTCCTCCGAGGAAAACCTGCGGTCGGTCCGCTCCAGCCGTCCGAAACGCTCCACAAAGATCGCGTCCGCTCCATTGATCAGAACTTCCGTAACCTCCTCCGCTTCCAGCAGCTCCTGCAGCACGTCGAGCTTGCGCAGGGAATTGAAGATACTGCTGCCGAGCCTTTTTCTCTCGGCCAGGGAAAGCGGCATATCCGCTCCCTCGCGGATGATCTCTTCCCGGATCAGTCCCATCACTTCTTCGTCGGACACGTCCCGCTCCAGGTCGATCTGATCTAATACCCGCTTTTGTATTCTTTCCTTTACCGCATCCATCAGGCGAACTCGCTTTCCACGAACCGCCCCAGATTCCCATGCAAAAGCTGTTCGAACCGATAGGTACCGTCCGTCAGGTTGTTTGCGGACATTGCAAGGGAAATCTCCCGCATTCGCGGCCCGTCCGTCATCGCAGAAAGGTGCCGCTGGATTTTTGTCTTGCTTTTCCGGTAATAATCACCGGGCTTATCGACCAGGATCAGCTCCGAAAGCCGTGCGATAAGGGCGCTTGCGCATTGCAGTCCGTCATCGAACAGCACAACCACGGTATCATAATCCGTCCGGTCAGCCGCGGCAAACAACCGCTCCCACTGCCCGTCCGTGATCCCTGCCGCCTCACCGAAATTCCGCATCGGTGCAAAATATGACATCCCTTCATAATAATCCGCCAACGCAGCGATATCCGCGCCCGCCGCCTCCTCGGACAGATACAGCGCGTCGATCAGGCTTTTGCTGTTCGCGCAATCGATCAGCTCCTCTAAGATACTGTTCGTTTCCATGTCCAAAAACAGCACCTTATCCTGCCTGGCCGCATGCTTTGCATATGCAAGCGCAAACGGAAGCTGCAGCTCATGATGCACCGGCGAATGGATCCCGACCCAGCGTTTCGTGCGGCAGCGCACCGGGCCTTTATTCGAAGATGGCATACCCGCATATGACAGGATCGCTTTTACAAAAGCATCCATATGCTGGAACTTATATACGGACGGATATCCATCTCCGTTCGCATTGCCCACATCTGCGCATAGGTACAAAACGGTACCGAAGCGCGCGCTTTCTTCCGGCTTAAGGGCCTCCTCCAAAAATGCCTCCCCCAGCAGGGACACATGATAGCTGCCCGTATCCCCGGCAAAGCTTTCCAGCCGGGTATATGTTGTGATCGAAAAACCCTTTAGCGCATGCATCAAAAACGCTGTCAGCGCCGTTACATACGCACTGTCCGTATCGCAGATCAACAACCTCCGATCCGCCATGCCAACCACCTCCTCGCTGTGGCTCACATTCTACGCCCCGGCATACGGCCGCTGCAATCGACGTTTTTGTCGACTTTTTGCTTTGTAGGATTTTGACAAAAAAAATTTTCTTGGAAAATATACGGAAAGAGGGAAAGATATTTTGTAAAAATGATAGAAAAAACCCGGGACTGTCTACGCCGGAAATACTCCTGTCCGACGCCAATTGTCCCGGGCCGTTTGCTTATTTTTGAAAAAAAATTTGTTCGGTAATAATTACGAAATGGTTCCTTATGCCAAAAATCCGCGCGAACCGCTGATATCCGCCGACATCGCATTGATGTCATTGCGCCCGTATGTATAGCCCGCGACCACCTTTTCGGTATTTTTCATCAGCGTCTCGGACGCATCCTGCTTCGCCACCTCGACAAATGCTTCCTGAAGCGGGCGTAAGAAGTCAACGATCCCGTCGATCCGCGCTGCATCGGCATACACCATCACCTTTGCGATCTCCTTTTGCCCGAAAACGTATAACGGAAACAGTTCCTTTGCGATATCGTATTTGAAATCCAGCACATTTTTCAAGTGCTCCAGGACCTGCGAGGCGTTCCGCAGGGCCTCATTTGCGGCGTCATGATCCTTTTTCCCGCAAAGTGCTTCCTTCGCATCATCCATATAGGTAAAAAAGATTTCATATAAGATCACGATGATCCCGCTGCGGTTCGCCTGGCTGATGCGCAAGGTATATGCGCTCTTCTTTTCCTTTGTCATTTTCTATCACCCCAACAGCTACAGCGCCTGTTGCGGCAGCTCATTCGCCTGTGAAAGAGCAGAGGTCGCCGCCTGTACAAGCACGTTGTATTTGGTAAACTCCGACATCTCTTTTGCCATATTTGTATCCGTGATCCGGGAAATGGATGCCGTCATATTTTCCTCGGTCTGATCCAGGCTTTTTATTGTATGCTCCAGGCGGTTCATATAGGCGCCGACCTTCGACCTCGCTGCGTTGACGTATGCGATCGAGACGTCCATATGCTCGATCGCACGCGCCGCACCCCCTTCAACCGCAACGTTCACCTCATCCAGGTACAAATGCTTCGATGTCACACCCGGTATTCGGATCTGGATCTGCTGCCCTTCGTTGGCGCCGACCTGCATATTTTCCGGACCGATGTCGGCTACGTCGAAATCGATCTTCTTTGTCTTTTTGGGATTGGCTGCCGGATCTACATCGATATCGCTGTTCAGGAGGAAATCCAGCTTAAAACCCTCGTCGTCCGTGATCGTCACACGATTGCCGTTATAGGAAACATTCGCCGTATCCGCAAAAGCGGAATCCTTTGAATAATTCGACTTTCCCGTGTCTGTGCTCTGATATATCGTTATTCTCGGGTCTTCTCCGAAATCCTTTACCTCATAATTCCCCGTCGTAGGGTCAGGCGCCCAGGTTAGCCCTGTTGAAGAGCTTATCCCTGTCGTTTCGTCGCGTACGGTATGCTCCACATTCGAAACGGCGGTCGCAAGCGACGGAGAAAAGCTGACATTCACGATGGAGTTCCTTCCCAACGCAACAGATTCAAATTTCCAGCTGTTATTGGTTTTATC
>JAFSYD010000103.1 GCA_017443685.1 Lachnospiraceae bacterium
ACTAACACATTCGCTCGTCTATGCACCGCCTGGCACAGCACCAAAGCCTCGGCGTAGCCCACTACGCCTGCGTTTTGTTACTGCACCATACGGCACATATACTTCGTGAATGTATCAGTTACTTATTATTCGATGCACTAGTGAAGCAGTAAAAAAGCTCCGGCAGATGACGGTTCTGCCGGAGCAATGCTTTTTCATTCAATTACTTGATGCCGTTAACGGCTGTCGCGAGAGAAGATACCTTGCGAGCGGCGTTGTTCTTGTGATATACGCCTTTGGTCGCCGCCTTGTTGATCTCAGAAGTCGCAGCCCTTAACGCTTCTTCGGCCGCAGCCTTGTCTCCTGCGTCAACAGCAGCCAGAACCTTCTTCGATACGGTCTTGACCTTGGAACGGATCGCCTTATTGCGCTCGGTCTTCGTCGCCGTAACGTCGATACGCTTCTTTGCGGATTTGATGTTAGCCAATGTGATACACCTCCGATCGTCTGTGAAATCTTAATCTATATCGTGTGCTTTGAGACACTAATCACAGGAACGACCTGCAATCATCGCACAAACGTACTAAAACATAATAAAGGACGGAATGGAAGATGTCAAGAAAAAATTCGTATGATATTTTCTCCTTGTACCATTCGTGCCATTCCCTTATAATGTTTTATGGAAATTTTGCGTAAATGAACATGGGGAGTATTATGGATCAGTCACATATCAGAAATTTTTGCATCATTGCCCACATCGACCACGGCAAATCCACGCTTGCAGACCGGATCATCGAAATGACGGGATTGCTTACCGCAAGGGAAATGCAGGCGCAGGTACTTGACAATATGGATCTGGAGCGTGAGCGCGGCATCACGATCAAGTCCCAGGCGGTTCGCCTGATCTACAAGGCAAAGAATGGGGAGGAATACATTTTTAACCTCATCGATACGCCGGGACATGTGGATTTCAACTATGAGGTATCGCGATCCCTGGCAGCCTGCGACGGAGCGGTGCTGGTGGTTGACGCGGCGCAGGGCATAGAGGCACAGACGCTGGCGAATGTCTATCTGGCGCTGGATCACGATCTGGAGGTGCTTCCGGTCATCAATAAGATCGACCTTGCGAGTGCCGAGCCCGAGAGGGTCAAGGCAGAGATCGAGGATGTGATCGGCTTGGACTGCGAGGACGCTCCTCTGATCTCAGCCAAAACGGGTTTAAATGTCGGTGACGTTTTAGAGCAGATCATAACGAAGCTTCCGCCGCCGACCGGCGATGGAAGCGCGCCGCTTCAGGCATTGATCTTTGATTCGCTTTATGACTCATACCGCGGCGTGATCGTGTTCTGCCGTATCAAGGAGGGCGTTCTTAAAGCGGGTGACAAGGTGAAAATGATGGCCACCGGCGCGTCTTTTGACGTGGTGGAGGTCGGGTATTTCGGTGCGGGTCAGTTCATCGCCTGCGATGAGTTATCTGCCGGGATGGTTGGCTATATGACGGCGTCGATCAAGAATGTTTCGGACACGCGCGTCGGCGATACGATCACTTCGGCAATAAAGCCGGCCGATAAGCCGCTTCCGGGATATAAGAAGGTCAATCCCATGGTTTACTGCGGCATGTATCCGGCGGACGGAGCGAAATATCCCGATTTAAGGGACGCATTGGAAAAGCTGCAGTTAAATGACGCTTCGCTGCAGTATGAGCCGGAGACTTCGGTTGCTTTGGGCTTCGGTTTCCGCTGCGGCTTCTTAGGCCTTTTGCATCTGGATGTCATTCAGGAGCGCCTCGAGCGCGAGTACAACCTTGATCTTGTTACGACGGCGCCCGGCGTTGTTTATCGTGTTTACAAGACGGACGGGACGATGATCGAGCTTACGAATCCGTCGAATCTGCCCGATCCGTCCGAGATCGAATATATGGAGGAGCCTGTCGTCGATGCGGAGATCATGGTGACGAAGGACTACATCGGTCCGATCATGGATCTGTGTCAGGAGCGGCGCGGCGTCTATGTCAGCATGGAATACATGGAAGAGACGCGTGCGCTGATCAAGTATGTCCTTCCGCTCAATGAGATCATCTATGACTTTTTTGACGCCTTAAAATCCCGCTCACGGGGATATGCGTCATTTGATTATGAGCTGAAAGGCTACGAGAAGAGCGATCTTGTAAAGCTTGATATCCTGATCAACCATGAGACCGTGGACGCGCTGTCGTTTATCGTGTTCAAAGATACGGCATACGACAGAGGACGGAAAATGTGTGAAAAATTAAAGCAGGAGATCCCGCGGCATTTGTTTGAGATCCCGATCCAGGCAGCGATCGGCTCTAAGATCATCGCCAGAGAAACGGTAAAAGCCATGCGCAAGGATGTCCTTGCGAAGTGTTACGGCGGTGACATCACAAGAAAGAAAAAGCTCCTCGAAAAGCAGAAGGAAGGCAAGAAGCGGATGCGGCAGGTCGGCAATGTCGAGATCCCGCAGGAAGCATTTATGAGTGTTCTTAAGTTGGATGAGTCATAACAATGGAATTATATATTCACATTCCCTTTTGCATGAAAAAATGCGCATATTGCGATTTCCTTTCGGCACCGCATGACCGGAAGATGCGTGCGAGATACACGGATGCCCTCTGCCGGGAGATCTCTTATTACGGCAGGCATATCCGCGAGCCGTTCGATACTGTTTTTATCGGCGGCGGTACGCCGTCCTGGCTGGAGATACCTTTGATGGAACGGATCGTAAAGGCGGCCGGAAAGGCGTTTACCGTAAAAGAGGATGCCGAAATATCCATCGAGGTCAATCCGGGAACGGTGACGAAGGATGCGATGGAGGCCTATGCATCGTGGGGGATCAATCGCGTTTCCATAGGCTTGCAGTCTGCGAATGAAGAGGAGCTGCGTCTGCTCGGACGTGTTCACAGCTATGAGCATTTTTTGAAAACTTTTGAGATCGCCAGAAATGCCGGGATCGGCAATATCAACGTGGATCTGATGACGGGACTGCCCGGACAGACGCCGGATATGCTGCTTCATTCCATCAGGCAGGTGACGATGCTGCGGCCTGAGCATATTTCCGCCTACAGTCTGATGATCGAGGAAGGAACTCTTTTTTTTGATGCATACGGCCAAGACGCAAAACGTCAGGCGGCAGGAGAGAACACGGTATATCTTCCTACGGAGGAAGCGCTTTGCGAGCTTACGGATCTGGTGGAGGAGACGCTTTCGGATTACGGCTACCTTCAATATGAAATATCGAATTTTGCAAAAGAAGGGTTTGAATGCCGTCATAATCTGGGCTATTGGCGGCGCGTTCCGTACTTAGGCGTGGGGCTTGGAGCGGCGTCGTTTTACGATCACACACGATATGCGAACGAACGGGATATTTAC
>JAFSYD010000104.1 GCA_017443685.1 Lachnospiraceae bacterium
CGGGAAAAAATCCGCGAGCGTCGATATACGTTCGATGCGTCGGGGAATCCTGTGCCGGTCGATACTCCCCCCGTTTGTGGATAATGTGGATAAATTCCCGCACCGGTGCCGGACTTAAATATTACTGGATGGCGATTTTTTAGCCTCCCCTACGGATGTTTGTGAGGTAAGTCGATGGATTTGACAAAAGATCAGCGGATAAAGAAAGAAGTTTCCGCACTGAAAAGACAATACAAGTGCATAGACAAGCTCCACAAGGTAAATGCTGAGAGGCTGATTTCTCGGGCGGCCTATCAGAAAGCGACGCTCGACGACTTGGAGGCCGATCTGGATGCGAACGGATGGACGGAGCCCTTCCAGCAGTCCGACAAGTGCGATCCGTATGATCGGAAGCGACCGAACGCTGACCTATACGTAAGTATATCAGCGCAGTACCTCAGAACAATGAAACAGCTTGACGCAATGCTGCCAAAAAGCAGCGGGAACAACGCCACAAACGACGAGCTGATCGCCTTCCTGGAAAATGACTGACCTCGAGCGTTATGCGCTTGACGTTCTGGACGGGCGTGTTCTGGCTTGTGAGAAAATCAAGCAGGTGTATGAGAAGATCCTGCATGATATGAAAAATCCGAAGCGGTGGCACTTCGATGAAGACCGGGCAAGCCGCCCGATAAAATTCATAGAACAGTTTTGTAAGCAGTCGACGGGTAAAGCCGGGGCTGCTCTTTTATTGGAGCCGTATCAAAAGGCGATGCTTCAAGCGGCCTACGGTTTCGTCGATGACGAGGAGCTCCGGCGGTATCAGGAAGTGCTGAACATCATCGCCCGGAAGAACGGTAAGACTACACTCCTTGCGGCGATCAATCTCTATATGCTCGTAGCGGATAAAGAGGGCGCTCCGGAGTGCTATCAGATCGCTACGGCCAGAGACCAGGCGATGAAGGGGTTCACAGAGTGCTGCAATATGGTTCGTCAGTCGGCGGCAATAGGCAAGCACGTCAGAAAACGGCAGTCTGATCTTTACTGTGATGTCAACATGGGATACGTCAAAGCATTGGCGTCAAACACCAATAGCCTTGACGGTCTCAATGCACATTGCGTTGTGATCGACGAGCTGGCGGCAATCAAGAACCGTGACATCTATGACCTGATGAAACAATCCATGGCAGCGAGACGTCAGCCGATGCTCTGGTGTATTACGACAAACGGATTTGTCAGGGATTCGATCTATGATAGCCAATATGATTATGCAACCGGCGTGCTAAACGGCACAATTAAGGACGATCGTTTTCTGCCGATCATCTACGAACTGGATGAGCGTGAGGAGTGGACGAAGCCGTCCGCCTGGATAAAAGCGAACCCGGGGCTCGGACCCGTCAAGGGCGTTGAGAAGCTAGAGGGCTATGTCGAGAAGGCAAAGTCCGACGATACTTTTCTCCCAACGGTGCTGGTTAAGGATTTCAACCTCAAAGAGAACTCCGAGGCGGCGTGGTTATCCTGGGATGAGCTGGCGAATGACGAGCCGATCCCAGAGGACTTGAGGCTCCGGTACGGCATAGGGGGCATGGACGCCGCGGATTCGATTGATTTGAATGCGGCGAAGATGATCGGGATGCGACAGGGCGACCCGAAAATATACGTCTATCAGATGTATTGGATACCGCAGTCAAAGCTTGATCAGATGAAGAACCGGAAACATCCGGACGATGCGCCTTATGATATATGGGCGGCGCGGGGGCTCTTGAGAGTAGAGCCGGGTAACAAGGTTAACAAGCGGGTATTCCTCGACTGGTTCATGGAGATGAGGGACGAGAAAGACATCTTTCCGCTCTATATCGGTTATGACCCTTGGCACATAGACGACTCGCTCCTGTCACAGTTTAAGCAGGAGTTTGGGGAAAAGGCTCTCGTTCCTGTCCGACAGGGAACTGCTACACTCTCCGCGCCGATGAAAGACCTGAAGGCGGACTTCGGGGCGCACAATATCGTATACGGCAAAAATCCGATTGACCGCTGGTGCCTTGCGAACACATACGTCAAAACGGATATCAATGGGAATATCCAGCCGAATAAAGGAAACTCCGCAACAAAGCGAATCGACGGAACGGCGGCTCTGCTAGATGCCTACGTTGTTTTGCGTGATAACAGGGATGAGTATTTATCTCTGGCATAAGAGAGGTGATGTCATTTGGGACTCCTTAAAAATATAAGGGATGCGCTATCGGCTCGGCGAATCGCAGGCGTTGAGCTGATGACGCAAACCGGAAACAACTACCTGATGTGGAACGGGAGCGTTTACGAGTCCGATGTGGTCAGGAGCTGCATTCGGCCAAAAGTGAAAGCTGTCGGTAAGCTCGTCGGAAAGCACCTTCGGGAAACGATTGACGCCGAGGGGCACAGGAGTATTGCGGTCAATCCGCTGAACTCCATTCGCTTCCTTTTGGAAGAGCCTAACCCACTTATGACGGGGCAGATGCTCCAGGAGAAGATGGCTACGCAGTTGTGTATCAACTCCAATGCCTTCGCTCTGATCATCCGAGACGATATGGGGAGCCCCACGGCGATCTATCCGATAGCGCCCAGGACAGTCGAGGCGGAATATGATGCGCGGGGGTGTTTGCTGTTAAAGTTTACGCTGCCGAATAATAGCATTTACACATTCGCCTATGACGATGTGATCCATCTGCGGCAGGACTTTAACGAAAACGATATTTTCGGCACGCCTGTCGCTCCGGTGCTCACGCCTCTTTTGGATGTGGTTACGACTACGGATCAGGGGATCATCAACGCGATCAAGAACAGTTCCATTGTCCGCTGGCTGTTGAAATTCTCGAACGCTATGAGACAGGAAGACTTAAAGACACAGGCGAAGAACTTCGCCGACAACTTCCTTGAAACCTCCAGCGGTACAGGCGTCGCGGCGGTGGACGGTAAGGCAGACGCGCAGCAGATCAACCCGACGGACTATGTGCCGAATGCGCTGATCATGGACAGGACAACGAAGCGCATCTTTGATCTTTTCAATACGAATGCTGCAATCGTTTCATCGTTGTACGGTGAAAACGAATATAACTCATACTTCGATGCAGAGGTCGAGCCGGTACTGATCCAGCTCGGCGGTGAATATACACGGAAATTGTTTACCAGAAGGGAAAGGGTATTCGGAAACAAGATT
Organism: Lachnospiraceae bacterium; assembly: GCA_017443685.1. GTDB lineage: Bacteria > Bacillota > Clostridia > Lachnospirales > Lachnospiraceae > RGIG4930. The sequence continues at coordinate 3,176 of JAFSYD010000104.1, forward strand.
GTTTTTGAAGCATCTTCTTGGGATTCTGCATCAATTTCCACAAAGCTGAATCTACAAGCGATGGTCGACAGAGGGGCGATGACGCCGAACGAATGGCGGGCTACCTTCAACCTTGCGCCGGTTCCTGGCGGAGATGATCCGATCCGGCGGCTCGACACGGCCGCGGTAGATACGGGCGAAAATACTACGGAAGGAGGTAGCACGGATGAAGATTAACGTCAAAGGCACCGTTATCCCCGATACTTATGCGTGGATTTACGATTATTTTGAGGAGCCGTATGTTTCTCCGTCGATAGTCCACGATGCGTTGGAAGAAGCGGAAGGCGAAGATGTAGATATCTACATCAACTCCGGCGGCGGTGATGTCTTTGCCGGATCAGAGATTTATTCCGCTATCCGGGATTACAAAGGGAATGTCAGGATTCACGTGGTCGGTCTTGCGGCATCGGCGGCGAGCGTGATCGCTTGCGCTGCGAAGTCTGACATCTCTCCGACGGGGCAGGTAATGGTTCACAACGTGAGCACATTCGCAGCTGGCGACTATCGTGAGATGGATCGCACATCGGAGATGCTGAGACAGGCAAATCGGGCGATCGCTGCGGCGTATACGTCAAAGACGAAGATGACCGAAGGGGACGCGCTTGAGCTCATGGACGCAGAGACCTGGTTGACGGCTTCTGATGCAGTCGATTGGGGCTTGATCGATGAGATCAGCGAGAATCATAACGCCAATAGCCAGGCAG
>JAFSYD010000105.1 GCA_017443685.1 Lachnospiraceae bacterium
CTTTATTGCCATCGATGTCAGCTGCGACGCTGACTTTATGACGATCGAAAAGGAGCATATCACTTCCGATTTCTTTGTCGGGAGCAGGCTTTCGCTGGCGTACTACATCCACAGGGATAAGCTCCACGCCGGCAAAAACCATGCGATCGTTACCTTTGACGCACCGGGCGTGCACAAGCAGGTGCACATCATGGCGACCGGCGATGATGAATACGGTGTGATAGTTCCGCCGTCACGTATCCATAAGCGGCGAACCCTTGAGCTTGTGAATCTTTACAAGGAGTTCCGTAAGGATAAGATCAATACGGATAAGTGGGCGTCGGGTACGGTTACGCTCATCAATGAGATGATCGACGAAGAGCCGGATGTCGGACAGATCGATCTTTACCGGCTGCAGAAGGCGCAGGCGCTGATCGTCGGCGGCAGCAAGGAAGAGGCGCTTTGGATCATTCAGGAGCTTCGGCGGACGATCGAGGATAAAAAGAGCACCGAGTGGGCGTACCTTTTGTATCTATGCACCCTGATCGAGAATGACGAGGCGTATGTGGATCGCCTGACGCGCGAGATTGAGCTGATCTTCATGGAAAAGGAAGACGACTGGCGGATCTTCTGGTTTTTGCTTTTCTTAAGAAAAGAATACATTGACGATACGAGGCGTAAGTTAAAGGATATCCGCCGCTTCATTATGGAGGGCGGTTTTGAAACGCCGTATCTCTATATTGAGGCGAGCTATCTGCTGCGGCAGGATGCGTATCTTTTTACGAACTTTGACGACTTTTTTATTAAGGTTTTGCGATGGACGCTTCGTAACGGAAATATGAATCTCAATCTCTCAATGCAGCTGGAGCATGTACTTGAGAGTGAAAAAGCATACCGCGGCAAGGTGTTTTCCCTCGCGGAGGCGGCTTATGAGGTTTATCCGACCGAGGAGCTTTTGCATAACATCATTGCCTATCTGTTAAAGAGCCGGAAATACGGTGAAAAATTCGTTGGCTGGTATGCGCTGGCCATCGAGCGTGGGATGAATTTTACCGGCCTTTACGAGGCATATGTGCTTTCGCTGCCCATCGACACACCGGACGCGCTGCCGGAGATGGTGATATTGTATTTCCGCTACCAGAACACGCTGCCCATTGACCGGAAGGCGTATGTTTACGCGAACGTGATCACGCACTACACGAAGGAGCTGCGGATCTATGAACAGTATATCCGCAACATCGAAGGCTTTGCTTTGGAGCAGATGCGGCGCGGCCGGATGGACGATAATATGGCAGTCATATACCGTCACATTTTCTTTGAGCGCGGCGTGGTGGACGAAGACGTGGCGGATGCGATGAGCACCTTGCTTTTTATCCGCAAGCTGATCTGTCTGGATGAGGATATCCGGCGGGTGGTGGTCTATGAAGAGCAGTTAAAGGAGCCGTTTATCGTTCCGGTGGAGCATAACTATGCGTTTGTGCCGATCTATTCGCGCAACTACCGCGTCTTTTTGGAGGATACGAAGGGGAGGCTGATCGCGGGGCGGCGCAATCATATTTTAGAGGAATTGCTTCCGATCGAGCGAAGCTTTAAGCGCTTATACGGAATCGCGAAAAAGCGGATCGGCTTTTTTTTGTACCGGCTGAACGACAAGGAGACCGCGGACGATTTCAAAGAATACGAGATGAACGATATCGCCGAGTTCCTTTCCTCTGACGGAGTGGATCCGTCATACCGGCAGAAGATGTATCCGCTGATCGTCTCATTTTTGCAGGATCACGGCAGGGAAGAGATCGTGGAGGAGCATTTTCTTTCTCTTAAGAATTATGACGGGCTTGACTCCGCGACGATCTCCTACATCATCGACCTGTATATCATGGAGGACAGGTACGCAGAAGCCTATGCTCTTTTGAAGAATTACAACGGAACCTTCACGGCGGGCAAATGCCTGCTTCGGATGTGCAACCATCTGATCGGCGAGGGTGAGGAAAAGGCGGATGATTTTCTGATCGGCATCTGTACACGGCTGATGCGGAAGTTCTTATCCTCTGAGGATACGATCCGCTTTATGAACCGCTTCTTTATCGGGCCGACATCGGATATGCTGACGCTGTGGCAGTTTGCCTTAGCCAGGCAGCTTGAGACGCGGGCCTTAGAAGAGCGGATCCTGACACAGATGCTTTTTACGGAGAATATCGATGTCACCAGCGAGGCGGTGTTTAAGGAATACGAGAGGCACCGCGGCAATCCGATGCTGATGGAGGCGTATGAGACTTACTGGTCGTACAAATATATGACTGCGCGTATGGTGGTGCCCGACGCGGTCTTCGAGGCGGCGCTCGTAAAATTCAAGCAGGGCGAGCATCTGAACGAGAGTATGCGCTGTGCGCTGATGAAGCGGCTAGCGACGAAGAAGACGCTTACGAACGGCGAGTACAAGGCGCTCGACGAGCTGGTCGGTGAGGCTGTGCTGACCAACGTATATTTCAAATTTATGCGGACGATGGATCGTTCCCTTGTGGTAAAATACCACCTTTACGATAAGATATTTGCCGAATACACGGGAGAGCGCGGCAGGCATCTTATGATCCGCTACCAGAAGGACGACGGCCCGGTCAAAACGGCTGACATGGTGGAAATGTACCGAGGCATTTATCTGCGGCAGTTCGTCGTTTTCTTCGGTGAGCAGGTACGGTATGAGATCGTGGATTTAGACGATGAGAACACCGTGCTGCAGTCGGAGACGCTTTCGTTCCAGGATATCACGGGGGACGAACGCGTCGACCGGTACGATCTTTTGAACCGTATGCAGCGGGAGCTGATCTATTTCAACGAAAAGGAGCTGCTTGCCGATATGAAGCGGTATAAGCGCTTGGAGTATATGACGGAGAAGATATATTCGATGCTATAGAGCCCGGCAGACGGAGCATAAGCACATATTGTGGGATGGACGGATGGAAGAACATATTGAAGGCGTTTTTATCGGCATTGACATCGGACCGAAATCGACGCTGTTAAGCTATTATCATACGAATATGAAGGAGCCGGAGACCATCAGTACGGTCTTAGGGGAGGAGAACTTCCAGATCCCGACGTTTCTGGCAAAAAAGCGCGGGATCGGACAATGGTTCTTCGGCAATGATGCCATGCGGCAGGTGCAGCTGAATCTTGCGGTCGGCATCGACAATCTCTTTGAAAAAGCGATGCGCCGCGAGGATATCTACATTGACACCGAGGAGTATCCGGCGGAGGAGCTTCTGCTCATATTTTTAAAACGATTATTGTCTTTGCCGCCGCGCAGTATCACGGCGCTTCCGCTGTTAAAGCTTGTCATCACGGTGGAGAATCTGGATGTCAAGTCCATCGAGCTGTTTACGATGCTCGCGTCGCGGATGGGCATTTCGGCGAAGACGGTGCTGCTTTTGGATCATCGGGAAAGCTTTTACTATTTTGCGCTTTCGCAGGAAAAGCAGCTGTATATGCACGACGTGATGCTGTATGATTATACGACCTCGAATATCAAGCACTGTCTTTTAAAGCGCAATAAGGCGATGCGTCCGCAGGTGATCAACCTGGCGTATGGCAATCACGGCTCGGTGATCGACGACAAGGATAAATTTTTTGACGAGATCGTTAAGACAACGACACTTTCCGAGAATATATCGGCGGTATATCTGATCGGCGACGGGTTCGACGGGGAATGGATGAAGCAGTCGCTGCAGAGGCTCTGCAAGGGACGGCGCGTGTTCATCGGAAAGAATCTGTATTCCAAGGGAGCATGCTACGCCGGTGCCGTAAGAAGCCAGGCGGTGCCCTGGGAATTCGTATACATCGGCAACAATGAGTTGAAGCTGAACCTGTCATTGAAGGTGATCGACGATAACGAGATGAAGTTCGTAACGCTGATCTCTGCCGGGGACAGCTGGTATGACGCATATGGGGAGTGCGAGGTCATTTTGGACGGCAGTCCCGAGATCGAGTGCTGGATACAGCGTCCGGATTCCCGTAAGGCGATCATCGAGACGCTGAAATTAACGGATATGCCCCAAAGGGAGAACCGCACAACACGCCTTCGCATCATGGCAAAGCCGGTGTCAGACACTGAGGTGACGTTAAAGGTGCAGGATCTGGGCTTCGGGGAGATCGTTCCCGCGACGAACCGGATCTGGGAACGGCAGATCGCGGTGACGATCGTATAAAAATAAGGAGAACGACGTGGGAGAAATGATCCTTTGCAAGCGGCAGATTGCGGCGACGCCGTTTTATCTGGACGAGCTTTCGATGAACGTCTATTCGCTTGAAGAGCTTTCCTATTATATTTTTCATAATGTTTATCTTTTGAACGCTGATTTTATGTCGGTCGATCTGTGCAACTGGATCGGTCGGGAATTGGGGATGAAAGAGCTTTCCGACGGACTTTTGGAGCTTGTGAAGGAAAATGTTCCGCTCCATATTTTCGTAGGCCGTCTTTTGCATTCCTGCGGATATCTGACGCTCGGCGAGGTCAAGGATACGCTGGCGATCATTTCCGTTTTTGAAAATAAAAGCGAGGCGGAGTGTAAAAAGATACGGGCCGACCGTCTCATGGAAAAGAACCGGCTCGTCGACGCGATCTATGAATATGAAAGTCTGATCGACGGCGACGATAATATCGGAGATACGCTCTTAGGCGATATCCGTCACAATCTGGGAAGTGCCTATGCGAAGCTGTTCTTTTTTACCGAAGCGGCGGAAAGCTTCGAACAGGCATACCGGAAGAATCACAGACGGGTGTCATTGCGTTCAATGCTGATCGCCTATTATATGGCCGGCAATCTCGAGGATTATTCGGCGGCGCTGCACCGCTATCAGGTATCGAACGAGGAGGATGAACGTATCCGGGAGGAAGTCGATCATCTGGGAGAGCAGAGCGAAGCGCGGCAGTTTGAAGAGAGGCTGGAGTATCTGCGTGCGGATTATTCCGAGCAGTCGGCTTATGTGAAGCAGCTTTCATCCATAGTGGATGACTGGAAGAAGGATTACGCAAGACTTTGCCGGATGTAGGATATGTTTGGTTTCTTAAAAAAGAAAAAGCAAAAACAATTGGAGCTCGATCAGGCGTTTGAAGGTCTGATGGATGACATTAACGCGATCGATCAGCATGAGGACCCGAACAAGATCCATCGGTACATCTTAGAGTCCTGCGAACAGATCATTTCCCGCGCGAAGATCATTAAGAAGGAGCAGGCGGAGTACGAGGTCTTAACGAAATATCTGAGTGATATCAAGAAGATCTCGGATATGGACGATCGCTCCAAAAAGCGTCTGACGGAGATTGCGAAGAACGTGATCGACCTCGAGAAAACGCGTTATGATTACCAGCAGAGCGTAAGACGTCTGCCGGAGGAGCAGTTTGCGCTCTTAGAGGAAAACGAATCCGTCATCCCCGAAACGATCCGCACGATGCAGGAGAACGAGAAGTACCAGGACAAGGTCAAACGCGATATGCAGCTTCTCGAGGGGAAAAAGAGCGAGTATGAGATCGAGCTTGAGCGCCTGCGGGAGGGGGATATTACGACCAAAAAGATATCCTTAATGGGACTTGTCTTTTTTGGTTCTCTTACAGCGCTGCTTTTGCTGGTGCATTTTGCGACCGGGTTCGATACGACCTGGGGCATCCTTGCAATCGGGTTTTGCCTTGTCGCGCTCATCATGGTTCAGGAGTACCGGTCGGGGTATGCCAGACGCGCCAAAAAGGAAACGTCAAAGAGCTTAAATAAAACGATCTCGATGGTCAATGTTGTCCGCATGAAATACGCGAACGTGACGGCACAGGTCGATTACGAAAAGGATAAATTCGACGTCAATAATTCCTACGAGCTGAATTACCTGTGGGAGCGGTACCTGGCGGATGTCAGAGACAAAGAGCAGTACGAGCGGGACAACGAGGACTACGTGTATTTTAACCGTCACCTGGTGAAGATCCTTGACGAGCTTAACCTCAATGACAGCAAGATATGGCTGTCGCAGACGGAGGCTCTGGTGGATCCCGAGGGGATGCAGGAGATATACCATAAGCTTGTTACCCGAAGGAAAAAGGTGCGCGCCGCGCTCGAAGAAAATCTGCGCTATGTAAGAAGCGAGCGGGACGAGGTCACGCGCCTGATGCGTGAGCATGATTATTACGAGGCGGAGCTCATAGAGATCATTGCGACGATCGACGAAGAGATGGGCTGGAATAAAAACTATCAGATCATAAAGGCACAAAAAGGAGCATCGAAGAATGAAAGTTAGAACACGTTACGCGCCGTCGCCGACGGGCAGGATGCATGTGGGAAATCTGCGGACGGCACTTTACGCTTATCTGATCGCGAAGCATGCGGACGGTGATTTTTTGCTACGTATTGAGGATACCGATCAGGAGCGGTATGTTGCGGAGGCCGAGGAGATCATTTTCAGAACCCTCGAAGTGACCGGCATGGAATGGGACGAGGGACCGGGCAAGGGCGGCGACTTCGGCCCGTACGTTCAGAGCGAGCGCGTGAAAGCCGGTATCTATATGGACTACGCGAAGCAGCTCATTGAAAAGGGTGAGGCTTATTATTGCTTCTGTGACAGGGAGCGGTTAGAGAGCTTAAAGCAGACCGTGGACGAAGGCGGCAAACAGATCGCGCTTTACGACAAGCATTGTCTTGCTCTGTCAAAAGAAGAAGTGCAGGCGAATCTGGATGCGAAAATGCCCTTTGTCATCCGGCAGAACAATCCGCGGGAGGGAACGACGACGTTTTCTGATGTGATCTACGGCGACATTACCGTGGATAATGCCGAGCTTGACGATATGATCCTGATCAAGTCGGACGGCTACCCGACCTATAATTTCGCGAATGTTGTGGATGACCATCTGATGGGGATCACGCACGTCGTACGCGGCAACGAATATCTGTCATCTTCGCCGAAGTATAACCGCCTGTATGCGGCGTTTGGCTGGGAGGTGCCGGAGTATGTGCACTGTCCGCTGATCACGAATGAGGAGCATCAGAAGCTGTCGAAGCGCAGCGGGCATTCGTCGTTTGAGGATCTGACGGAGCAGGGATTTTTGCCGGAAGCCATCGTGAATTTCGTTGCGCTTTTGGGATGGTCGCCGGCGGATAATGAGGAGATCAAATCCTTGTCCGAGCTGGTGGAGCAGTTCGATTATACGCATATCAACAAGTCGCCCGCGGTCTTCGATATGACAAAGCTGCGCTGGATGAACGGCGAATACATCAAGGCGCTTTCGCCGGAGAAGTTTTATGATTTAGCAGAGCCGTATCTGAAGCAGGTGATCACGCGTGACCTTGACCTGCATAAGATTGCCGGTATGGTGCAGACGCGGATCGAGACGTTTTTTTATATCGCCGGTCACATCGACTTTTTTGAAGCAGTGCCGGAGTATGACATCGAGCTTTACCGCCATAAGAAGATGAAGACGACACCGGAAAGCTCGCTGACACTCTTAGAGGAGATTTTACCGGCGCTTGGCGAGTGGGAGGATTATACGAACGATACGCTTTATGCGATGCTTTCGGACTACGCGAAGGCGCACGAATATAAGAACGGCTATGTGCTTTGGCCGATCCGTACCGCGCTTTCGGGTAAGGCGATGACGCCGGGCGGTGCGACCGAACTTTTGGAGATCCTTGGAAAGGAAGAAAGTATAAAGAGGATCAAAGAAGCGATCGCGTTGTTACACAGTAAGTTATAAAATATATCGCGGTGCCGCAATATTCGGGCGGCGCTGATATTTGCCATAGACACCCGGACCTGCCGCAAGAAGAGAAAAGGGAAAGGAGTGTCTTATGTTGAATCCAAAGCAGCGTGCCGCCGTTACCTTCGGGGACGGCGCTGCGCTTGTTCTTGCCGGTCCGGGTTCCGGCAAGACGCACACCCTGTGCCGGAGGGTGCATTATCTGATGACAAAGCGCGGGGTGCCGTCTGAGAAGATCCTTGTGATCACGTTTACCAAAGTGGCA
>JAFSYD010000008.1 GCA_017443685.1 Lachnospiraceae bacterium
AGAAGCTGACGGCGGCAGGCATAGACGAGGCGCTTCTGTATAAGCGCGAAATGTACGGGATCACGCAGCTTGAAAAGAACGTCGGCAAGAAGAAGCTTGCCGAGGTGCTTGGAAAGCTGATCCAGAAGCCACCGGGCAAGCCGACGCTTGTACCCGAGAGCGATAAAAGAGAACCCATAAACACAGCCGAAAAGGCAGCAGAAGATTTTAAGGAGGACTAAGTTATGAGTAAGTTAGTGACAGGTAAGTTAAGAGTCTCGTTCCCGTGCTTGGAGGAACCGAACACTCTCTCGGAGAAATTCCAGCTTGACCTTCTGATCCCGAAGGATTCGCCGGAGGTAAAGAAGATCAAGAAGGCGATCGACGAAGCGACGCAGGACGGCATCGACCGTGTCAAGGGGTGGAACGGCAAGAAGCCGCCGAAGTTCTTCTCTCCGCTTAAGGATGGAGACGAGAAGATCGAGGAAGCGACGAGCCCGGAGAAGTATCAGATGTACGAGGGGATGTACTACATCACTCCGAAGGCGAACAAGGCAAACGAGTTCTTCCTGTTTGACCGGCAGCGGAACCGCGCCGAGGCGGATGAGTTCTATGCGGGATGCTACGTCAGGGCATCGGTGGAGTTCTTCCCCTACGCACATGACAAGGGTGGCAAGGGCGTATCCGTTAAGCTGACCGCCCTGCAGTTCATCGCCGACGGCGAAGGCTTTGGCGGCGGCAGACGCTCCGAAGATGATGTCATGGGAGACTTTGACGACGGCTACATGGATGATGATGAGGAGGACTTCTGATGCACGAGAGGATGTCAGTCGATATCGAGACATTTTCCTCCGTTGATCTGATAAAGTCCGGCGTGTACGCATACGCCGCATCGCCGGACTTTGAAATCCTCATTATCGGTTACTCGTTCGACGATGAAGACGAGGTCACCGTGATTGATATGGTAGAGCACGGAATCAGTAAACCGCTTGATCCCGATGACGGCGAAAGCGTTCGAATTCATTGGAACACAAAAGCCGGCGGAACTGTTTACAAAGAATTTTGGGACGCTCTTACGAACCCGAAGATCATCAAAACCGCCTTCAACGCGAATTTCGAGCGCACCTGCTTCGCCAGATACACCGGCGAGGATATGCCGCCGGAGCAATGGCGGTGTACGATGGTCCGCTCCATGGAGCTCGGGCTTCCGCGGTCGCTTGCAGATGTCGGTATCGCGCTGGGACTTCCCGAGGATAAGCTGAAGGACCCGCAGGGCAAGGCGCTCATCCGGTTCTTTTCGAAGCCGTGCAAACCGACGAAGTCCAACAACGGACGGACGCGGAACCTCCCCGAGCACGATCCGGACAATTGGCGGCTCTATAAGAAGTACAACCGGCAGGATGTCGTAACGGAGAAGGCAATCCTTGACAAGCTCGAACGGTTCCCAATACCGCCGGAAGAGTGGAGGCTCTGGTGCCTCGATCAGAGGATCAACGACAACGGCGTGAGGCTCGATATCCCGATGATTGAAAAGATCGTCGAATATGACGCGAAACGCCAGGAGGAGCTTAAGGAAGAAGCGAAAGCAATTACGAACCTTGAAAACCCGAACAGCCTCGCGCAGCTTAAGGAATGGCTCGCGGATCAGGGCGTACCGATGAAGTCGGTCGCGAAAGACACGATCGCGGAGGTGCTTGCCGGGGATTGTCCCGACAATGTCCGGCGCGTCTTGGAGATACGCGGGGCACTCGGGAAGACATCCACGGCGAAGTATTCGAAAATGCTGGATGCGGTTTCGCCGGACGGAAGGCTTCGCGGTATGTTCCAATTCGCGGGGGCACGGTCGAGGCGGTGGACGGGCAAGATCGTACAGCCGCAGAATCTCGCCAAGAATTTCCTGCCCGATCTCGACCTTGCGAGGGAGCTTACGGCAGCAGGGGACTTCGATACGCTTTACACCTTATTCGGGGAAACGTCTTACGTTTTCTCGGAGCTGGTGCGCACGGCCTTCATTCCGTCCCCGTCCTGCCGGTTCGTTGTGAGCGACTTCTCAGCTATTGAGGCAAGGTGCATAGCGTGGATCGCGGGCGAAAATTGGCGGCTCTCTGCTTTCAAAGAAGGAAAGGACATATATTGTGAATCGGCCTCCCGACTTTTTGGCGTTCCTGTCGTAAAACACGGAATTAACGGGCATCTAAGAGCTCAAGGGAAGGTCGCGGAGCTGGCGCTTGGGTACCAAGGGGGAATCGGCGCGATCAAGCAGATGGACAAAAATAGCGCGATCCCGGAGGAGGATATGCAGAATATCGTCAACCAATGGCGGAAGGCATCGCCGAAGATCGTTAGGCTCTGGCGGTTATGCGAGGACAGGGCGAAGCTCGCGATCAAAAGCGGCAAAACCGCATCGACGGTGTGCGGCATCAAATTCCGGCATTCCTGCGGCAATCTGTTTATAACGATTCCGTCCGGCGGTCAGCTGACTTACTGGGACGCGAGGATCAAGGAAAACGCGAAGGGCATGGAGCAGATTCATTACAAAGGCGTCAACCAGACGACGAAGCAATGGGGCGATGTGGAGACCTATGGCGGCAAGATCGTCGAGAACATCGTCCAGGCGACAGCGAGGGACTGCCTTGCCACCGCAATGCGGCGCGTAGCGGCAAAAGGTTATAACATAGTGCTCCATATTCACGACGAAATGGTGATCGACGCACCCGTCGCGGACAAAAACGCGGCGGAAACGATTACGCAGATCATGGCGGAGCCGATCCCATGGGCGGAAGGATTACCGCTGAAGGGCGATACATACGAAACAATGTTCTACAAGAAGGATTAAGGAGGAAAAAGACATGGATGATAGATTCAGATATATCTGGCGCATACCGCCGATCGACTTCTGGGAGAATGCAATCGTGGCAGGCGAAAAGGATCACGACAGGGTTATGGCATCAATGCCGGAAGAAGCACGGTACAATGCGGTCTTTAAGACTTATCTGCCGGCGGATACGGAGATGGTTCCCGTCTTCCTGTGCAAAGCGGACAACAACGGGACAACCTATCTCTTTGCGGATGAGGATGTATTCAGATTCTACGACACGAACCTTGAAAAGGTCGAAGGTTAAGGAGGGAAAGCAGATGAATAAGAATAAGTATTTTATCACCGTAAATGTATTTACAGGAGAAGACAAAGACGAGCCGTAAGTGAATGTCGTACCGGAGAATATCACAAAAGCGACGTTCAAGAAGGAAAACCGCGCCGATGCGATCCG
>JAFSYD010000106.1 GCA_017443685.1 Lachnospiraceae bacterium
GACATGCAGGTCATAATAATCAGTGATACTTTTACCCAGTTCGCTATGCCCTTGATGAAGAAACTCGGATATCCCGCTTTATTCTGCAATTCGCTTATCGTCGGTGAAGACGGCATGATCGAAGACTTCAAGATGAGGATCTCCGATTCCAAGCTCTCGACGGTACGCGCTCTGCAGTCGATAGGATTTGAGACGGTCGCAGCAGGTGACTCTTATAATGACCTTGCCATGATAAAGGCTTCCAAGGCCGGATTCCTTTTCAAGAGCACAGAGAAGATCATTGCGGACAATCCGGATATTCCGGCATTCGAAGGATTCGATGAGCTTCTGGCTGCCATCAAGGCTGTACCGGACTGCAACTGACGGATATTGCCGGACCGGAACAGAACGGTTCGGTTCAGCTATCCTTATATGCCTTTGGAAGATTCCAGCCGTAGTGTGCGGCGCAGAATCTGATGACGCATACGAAGAAGAAACCCGTCAGCATTGCCGCTTCGGCTGAACCCATTGCGATATATACGATATAGACTGCGGCTGCGCCGATGATGGATGCGCAGGCGTAGATGTGTTTTACGAAAATGTAGGGCATCTCGAGGGATAAGACATCTCTTAAGACTCCGCCGCCTACCCCGGTGACGACACCCAGGAAGACAACGAGGAAAGCATTGGATGCATATGGACCGAGAAGTCCCGTGTGGACGCCGTCTGCGGTGAAGGCGGCAAGTCCGACGGTATCAAACCAGAAGAACACTTTGTCATATATCGCGCGTGTCTTTTCGGTAACATTCTTATTGTTCTTTTGCTGCAACCATACGAAGATGAAGGTTATGTTTGCAGCGACCGCGGCAATGATAACAAAGAAAGGGTTTTTAAATGCCGCAGGGGGTGTGGAACCGGTAATGAGGTCTCTGATGATACCGCCGCCTGTGGCCGTCAGGAGAGCAAGGATATTAACTCCGAAGATATCCATTTTTTTGCGGATGCCTGCCATGGCGCCCGACACTGCAAATGCCACAGTGCCGAGGATATCGGTGATCAGAATGAAGAGTTCGGTGTCCATAGAAGCAATTATATATGTTTTGCGGAATATTGACAGGCATATTGGGTTTTGTGTATTTGACAGTTTATCGCTCTCTAAATAAAATAAAACAATCTATTTAGGCGGAGGTTTTCCGGGGGATATGGCAGCGGTTACCGATTGTGAGCATCTGGTTCAGTACTATGAGACCGATCAGATGGGTGTAACACATCATTCAAACTACATAAGGTGGTTTGAGGAAGCAAGGACCAAGCTTTTTGAAGAGATAGGTCTGGGCTATAAGGGAATGGAGGAAATGGGCATCATCAGTCCTGTCGTAGGTCTCACCGCCAAGTACAAGACGATGGCAAAATACTGCGATACGGTCGTTATACGCGCGGAGATCACTAGATATACCGGCGTAAGGTTTGATATAAAGTATACGGTTTTCGATAAGGAAACTGAGCAGGTAAGATGTACGGGAACGAGCGAGCACTGTTTCATCAGCCGTGAAGGCAGGGTGATCACTCTGCAGAGAACGAATCCCGAAGCACACGCAAAGTTTGACGCGATCGTCAACGGAA
>JAFSYD010000107.1 GCA_017443685.1 Lachnospiraceae bacterium
CGATAAATACCGTACCGACCGGCTTTTCCTTACTTCCGCTGTCGGGGCCCGCAATACCGGTCGTTGCAATGCCAATGTCACTGCCTGCGGCTTTTTTTACGCCGTCTGCCATCTGACGCGCACACTGCTCACTGACGGCACCGTAGGTAAGGAGCGTCTCTTCCTTAACGCCGAGAAGCTTCATCTTCGCTTCATTGGAATAGGTCACATATCCTTCGTTAAAATATGCGGAAATACCGGCATACTCCACCAGCCGGGAAGCGATCATCCCACCCGTACAGGATTCTGCCGTAGCGATCGTTAAATTGTGCTGCGCCAAAAGATGAACGGCTTCATCGGCATATTTCATATCTGGTCAGCTTCCTTTAGGACGTTTTTGTTCTTTGCCATATAATCAATGAGCGACACAACGGTAAGCACCAGAGAGATCCACATCAAAATCTCACCTGCCGTCTGCCAGTAAGGATTCGGAAAATTCGCGATCATAACCACCAGCATCACCATCGTAAAGGCGGTCTTGAATTTGCCCCAATAGCTTGCCGCGATCACGATCCCGTCCGTCGCAGCGATCAGGCGGAAGCCCGATATGATAAACTCGCGGCTGATGATGATGATCACCACCCACGACGGCATCTGCTCCAGCTCGATCAGACAGATCATTGCCGCCGATACCAGAAGCTTATCCGCCAATGGATCCATAAATTTACCGAAGTTCGTCACCAGATTATACTTGCGGGCGATCTTGCCGTCCAAAAAATCAGTCAGGCTCGCGATGATAAAAATTGCGTCCGCAATAAGGCGCCACATCTGATCCTCCGGCCGAAGCAGCAGGATCGCGACAAAAAACGGGATTAAGATCACGCGAAATATCGTTAATTTGTTCGGTAAATTCATTTTCATAATATCTAAAATGCTCCTGATTTGTTCTGCCGTTCATCTTTCCGCAAGAACACCGATCAGATCGTACTCTCTAGCCTCGTTGATCTTTACATCAACAAGCCTTCCGCTCATCAGCTCATACGGACTTTCGATAAAAACATATCCGTCCACATCGGGAGCATCCCGGTAAGTCCGCCCCACATAGACATCTTCCTCATCCGCTACCTTTCCTTCGATAAATACGGTCTGGATCGAACCAACCAATGCACGGTTCTTCTCTTCGATCACCTTCTGCTGAAGCAGCATAACCTCTTCGGTGCGGCTGTTTTTCATCTCCTCATCGATCTGCCCGGGCATCTCATACGCGGGTGTCCCCTCTTCCCTGGAATAGGCAAACGCGCCGAGACGGTCAAATCGTATCTGCTGTATAAAATCAAGAAGCGTACGATGCGCTTCCTCTGTCTCCCCGGGGAACCCGCAGATCACCGTTGTGCGGATGCAGATATCCGGGATCGCCGCACGCAGACGTCCGATCACCTCTTCGATATCCGCACGGCTCGTTCGCCGTCCCATCCGCTTAAGGATGTGATCATCGGCATGCTGGATCGGCATATCAATATAATGACAGACCTTCGGCAACGACGCGATCGCATGGATCAGGGCATCGTCGATTTCTTCCGGATAACAGTACAAAAGCCGTATCCATTGCAGGCCTTCGATATCATTCAGCTCATTAAGCAGTAACGGAAGACTCTTTTCGCCGTACAGATCCACGCCGTAAAGCGTCACCTCCTGCGCAACCAGGATCAGCTCCGAAACACCGTCCGCGGCAAGCTTACGAGCTTCATTTAACAGCTGTTCCATCGGCACCGAACGATAGCGCCCGCGGATGGACGGGATCACACAG
>JAFSYD010000108.1 GCA_017443685.1 Lachnospiraceae bacterium
GCGCCGATGATATAACGCAGGCCGCTCCATTGCTCGGCGTCTCCGGAACGGACGGTATAGCTGTACGTAGCTTCATCTCCCACGGATACGTCCCACAGGGTAGGGTAGTGGCCCTCGAATACCAAAGCCACGGCGCCTTCGGGGGGCCGGTACCCGGAGCGGCCTTTTTCTTTGCTTTGCACGACTCCGTCCTTTACCTCAACGATAGTGGAGTCGGCGGGTACGTTTACAGCGTATGGCATCTCGGAGGTCAGCGCATACACGGCTTTGTTCTGATTATAGACCTGGTTCACGCCCCAGCAAATAAAGGTCAGGTCGCCCACCGTCAGCGTTGCCGCCAGATCGACGCGTCCGATACGCACGTTGCCGTCATAGCCGAAACCCAAGGCCGCGCTGCCGCCGGAGCTGATCATCTTGCCGTCCATTACAATAGCGCCGTACATGGCGGCGTAATTGCCGGTGTTGATATCCAGCGGCCGGTCTGTTTTGTAATAGGAATTAAAAAAGCTGCCGTTGATCGCGGCCACCACGGTAGCCGGAGCATCGGAAATGATGAAATCGGCATAATCGGCCGTGCAGATGCCGCCGGAGGGGATGAGCGGACATACCACTGACGAAGAAGAAAGCGTGATATAAGTGATCTGCGCCTGGGCACCGCCGATGTAAGCGGTCGTGCGTTCCGCCTCTGTAGCGAAGGCAGGTTTGCCGCAAACAGAAAGGATCAGGAAAGAGTATATGAAGCATAAAGCCGCTTTTTTAAAAAACCGCATATTGCTTTTCCCCTTTATGCATTATTATAATCAGTATTTTCTATTCTATATCGGTAAAAAACAGTTGTCAAATACTGCAAAACGGTGTGCTAATGTAAGTTCTAATTGCCGTAATTTTTTGACTGTGATATACTATTGACCTAGAATACCTGACACTTCGGGATGCGTGCCTTCATTGTTGTATAGAGGATAGGTGGAGATAATATGATACGCATTGTGACTGACAGCACTACTGATATTCCTCAGAGCATCGTGGACAAGTACGGCATAATCGTCCTGCCCTTGTACGTGATAATCGAAGGGAGGGAATACCTGGACCGGGTGGAGATCAGCACGGATGAAGTGTACGGTTACATGCGGCAGAACGTCGTGCCCAAAACGGCGCAGGTCAATTGTGCCGATACCGAAGCCAGACTGCGGCAAAGTCTGGAAGCCGGCGAGGACCTGATCTATATCGGCTTTTCCGCCCGCATGTCCGGCACCTTCGACCTGGTGGCCGGCGTCATGGCTCGCCTGCAGGAGGAGTTCCCGGCCAGCCGCCTGACCGCCATCGATTCCAGGGGCGGCTCCCTTGCCACCGGCCTCATCACCATGCGCGCCGCGGAGGCTGCGTATAACGATGCGGATCATGATTCTCTCGCCGCTCGTATACGCGATATGGTCGCCAATATCGAGCACGTTTTCGTCATAACCGATCTGGACTGGATGATCCGCGGCGGCCGCATCTCTAAGACATTGGGCTATACTGCCAGCATCCTGGGCATCAAACCGGTCCTGGACGTGGACGACGGAGAGATGGAAGTGATCTGCAAGGTGCGCGGTATCAAGCGAGCCATGGAGAAGGTGGCGGATATCGTGGCAGAACGGGCCGGAGGATATGCGGATCAGACGATCGGGATCACCCATGCCGACGATATAGGCGCGGCGGAGAAAATGAAGGCCCTGATCAAAGCCCGCCTGCCCCGATGCTCTTTTCTGACGGAGGAGATCGGCGCCGTGTTGGGTGTCCATATCGGCATTGGCGGCGTGGGCGTCTTCTTCCTGCGCAAGGATTGCTGAAAAGCTCCGCCGTTTCATTTTCGTGTTATAAGAAGGGATCGGTCGCAAGACCGGTCCCTTTTTTGCATAATGCCTGCAGTTATGGTTGAGATGATTATTTTCCGTCGTAGGCGATGACACTACGGAGATCATAGCCGGTTAATTTAGCCCGGCCGTTCAGCCCCTTCAGTTCCATGAGGAATATCATGCCCACTACCTGGCATCCCAGTTCTTCTACCAGCTCGGCGGCGGCTTTTACCGTGCCGCCGGTGGCGATGAGATCGTCCACGATCACGACCTTCTGTCCCGGTTTCAGGTCTTCTTTATGTACTTCGATCACCGCGGTGCCGTATTCCAGGTCATATTCCTTGCTCACGGTCTCCCGCGGCAGCTTGCCCTGCTTGCGGACCAGAATAAAGGGCTTGTGCAGGTTGTAGGCGATGGGCATACCGAATAAGAAGCCCCTTGATTCCAGACCTACGATCGCGTCGAAATCCAAATCACCCAGCAGGGCCTGCATCTCGTTGATGGCCAGTTCCAGACCGTCCGGGTCTACCAGCACGGAGGTAACGTCACGGAACATGACTCCCGGCTCCGGGAAATCGGGGATAGTGACTACGTAATCTTCGATTCTTTTGCTCATTTCGGCTCTCCTCTCTGTCCTCAAAACTGCCAAGCTAAGTATACAATAACTTACGCGTATTTAAAAGATGTAATCTTAAGTATTCTAAGAGAAGACCGGCTGCGGAGCAGACGCAGTAAGACCGTAAAAACGAAGGGTCAGCCAAAAGCTGATATATTGACAAAAAGCGGGATCGGAAATATAATAACAGTCGTTATAATATTCTGAGGTGATAATTATGTCGAAGAAGCCGACCACACCCAAAGGGGCCATGATCGAAGGTGCGATCGAGTTGATTCGGGAAAAAGGGCATGAGGCGCTGACGGTAAGAAAGCTCGCTGCTTTCCTCGGCTGTTCTACCCAGCCCGTCATGTACCATTTCGCTACCGTCGACAGCCTGAAAAGAGCAATCTACGCCCGGGTCGATCAGGAACACTCGGA
>JAFSYD010000109.1 GCA_017443685.1 Lachnospiraceae bacterium
ATATCAGCGGACTGCCGGGAATGCTGCTTTCGATGGCGAATGCCGACCGGACCGAGCCGGTAGTGATGATCGGGCCGCGGGGATTGGAATATGTGGTGAGTCATCTGCGGGTGATCGCGCCGGAGCTGCCGTTTGCCCTTGTTTTTGAAGAGATGGACGAGCCTGAGGTGGATTTTGTCTTAAGCGGGTACCATATCCATGCGTTCCGGGTGAACCACAATGTGACCTGCTACGGCTATGTGATCGAGATCCCGCGTGCCGGAAAGTTCGACGCCGACGCGGCGAAGCGGCTCGAAATTCCGCTCAAATGCTGGAATCCGCTGCAAAAGGGGCAGACCGTGACCGCGGAGGGCAAGACCTATACGCCGGATATGGTGATGGGGCCGGACCGGCGGGGAATTAAGGTTGCTTATGTGACGGATACCCGCCCGACGAAGGGGATCGTTGAAGCCGTATACGGTGCGGATCTGTTTGTCTGCGAAGGGATGTACGGCGACAGGGAAAAAGCGGTCGATGCGAAAAAGAAGAAGCATATGACCTTTTACGAGGCGGCACGGATGGCGGCGGATGCACAGGTCGGTGAGATGTGGCTGACCCATTTTTCCCCGTCCATGGTGGGGCCGGATCGGTATATGAATGAAGTTAAAAGTATATTTAACAATGCGAAACTGGGCAAAGATGGGAAAAGCAAGACCATTGCCTTTGTGGATGAGGAGGAAACATAGGTGAGAAACGTCATCCGAATCGGGATTGTTGTGATCGTTTGCGCAAGTCTTGTGGTCGGGTATTACTTTTATCTGTCGCGGCGTGTCACGTCTGCGGACGATGTTCTTGTCGGGGAGCAAAGTGAGGTCGATAAGGTTTTAGAAAGAGATATGATCTTGAACTATCCCCTGACTCCGCGCGAAACGATCAAGTTTTATAATCGTATTTTAAAATTGTATTACGACCCGAATACGACAGATGAACAGGTGGAGAAGCTTTGTGACCAGGCGATGATGCTGTTCGATCCGGCGCTGTTACAGCAGAACCCGCGGGATGTTTATGTCGCCAATGTAAAAGCTGAGATCAAAGATTTTCGTGAAAGGAAAAAGAGGATCGTTACCACGGATGTCTGCGATACGTCCGATGTCATTTACAAAAAAATGAACGGCGACGATATGGCGTATGTGCTGGCGTATTATTTCATATCCGAGGGCAGCGACTATCAGGCGACATATCAGAAATACGCGCTGCGGAAGGATGATTTTGGCAATTATAAGATTCTCGCGTTCCAGCTTTCGGATGAGAACGGGGATTGAGAGTTAGGGAAGAACCTATGTCGGACATAACAATACTGGCGATCGAAAGCTCCTGCGACGAGACCGCCGCCGCGGTGGTGAAAAACGGCCGCGAGGTGAAAAGTAATATCATTTCCACGCAGATTCCGATCCATACCCTATACGGGGGAGTGGTGCCGGAGATCGCGTCAAGAAAGCATATCGAGCGGATCAATCAGGTCATTCGCGAGGCATTAAAGGAAGCGGGGGCAACCCTCCGTGATATGGATGCGATCGCGGTCACTTATGGGCCGGGGCTTGTAGGGGCGCTTCTGGTTGGTGTCGCGGAGGCGAAGGCGATCGCCTATGCCCTGCATAAGCCGCTCATCGGTGTCCATCATATCGAAGGACATATCAGCGCGAATTATATTGAAGATAAGGATTTAAAGCCGCCCTTTTTGTGTCTTGTCGTATCGGGCGGGCATACGCATCTGGTGCGTGTGACCGATTACGGGAAGTATGAGATCCTGGGACGGACCGTGGATGACGCGGCGGGAGAGGCGTTTGATAAGGTGGCGCGGGCGATCGGGCTTGGCTATCCGGGCGGGCCGAAGATCGAGGAAGCGGCGAAACGCGGCGATGCATCGACCGTGGTGTTCCCGCGGGCGAAGGTCGGGGACAGCGCGTATGATTTCTCGTTTTCCGGGATCAAGTCGGCGGTACTTAACTATATCAATGCCCGGCAGATGAAGGGCGGCCAGATCGTTCCGGAGAATATTGCGGCAAGCTTCCAGGAAGCGGTGGTCGGCGTGCTATGCGACCACGCGGCGGCGGCCATGGACGAGTTCGGTGCCGATAAGTTCGCACTGGCGGGCGGTGTTGCGGCAAACGGGGCTTTGCGCGCCGGGATAGAGCAGATCTGCAGGGAAAAGGGTGCGAAGTTTTACTGTCCGTCGAAGCTGCTTTGTACGGATAACGCGGCGATGATCGGTGCGGCGGGATATTATTCCTATCTTGCCGGAAGGCGGGATGACTGGAGCTTAAATGCCGTGCCCGGATTGAAGCTGGGGGCTTAAGGTGGAGATCAGAAAAAATACCGCGGCGGTGATCCTTGCGGCGGGAAGCGGAAAACGGATGGGAGGGGCAACGGCGAAGCAGTTTTTGCCGTTATGCGGCAAGCCGGTGCTGTATTGGACGCTGAAGGCGTTTGAGGAGAGCGTGACGGAAGATGTGGTGCTTGTCGTATCGGATGAGGAAGCGAAAAGCTTCTGTCAAAAGGAGATCATAGAAAAATATGGTTTTGGAAAGGTGCGCGGCATAACCTTCGGCGGCGCGGAACGTTATGATTCGGTGTGGCGGGGGCTTGCGTGCTTAAAGATGCTCGAAAGCCTTTCCGAAACGACAGAGGAATCGGCAGGAGCCGGTGGAAAAGGCGTGTTCGCCGTGCCGGATCCTTCGATGCATGTGTCTTATGAACGCAGCGGGTCCGATGACGCGGACGGATCCGGCGAAATGACTCCAGAGCTGGTCGCGATCCACGACGGCGCGCGTTGTCTCGTGACGCCTGCGATCATCAGCCGGGCGTTTGCCGATGCCGAAACATACGGCGCGGCGGTTTGTGCCATGCCGGTCAAGGATACGATCAAGATCGCGGATGAAGGCGGCTTTGCCAAGGAGACGCCCGATCGCAGAACGTTGTTTTTGATGCAGACGCCGCAGACCTTTTCTTTTCCTCTGATCCATGACGCATACGAAGCATTTGTCCGGGCGAAGGAAAGGGAAGAAAACGGCGGAAAATACGCGGCAGTAACGGATGATGCCGAGGTGCTCGAATGGATGACAGGGAAGCAGTCATTTTTATCGGAGGGAAGCTACGAGAATATCAAGATCACAACGCCGGAGGATATGCTTTTGGCGGAGGCGATCATAAAGAGTCGATAAGTGCCTCCGATCTGTGATGGTGTGGAACAACTCTTAAGGAAGGCTCGGCCGAGTGCAAAAAAGCCCCTTCCGTAAAGAGGGGGCTCATAAACTAATTATTATCGCTCTTTTATCTGTTATCTTCCTCAAGTTCCTTGATTTTTCTTTTGGCCTCATCTAAATCTTTGCAGCCATCGAGGATCATTCCTACCATCTGCAAAATCTTGCCAAATTGTAAATCTGTCATATAATCCATCTCCTTTACTGGCATAGCACCGACTCCTTTATATTAAGCTATTCTACAGCGGAGAGTGTGGGATTCGAACCCACGCGCCCTTGCGGACAAACGGTTTTCAAGACCGCCTCGTTATGACCACTTCGATAACTCTCCGAACGTCGTAAAGTGTGTGTGATCTTCCGCCGGCCGGACAAAAGCAAACGGGAAAAAATCGCACTCTTTTTACGGCAAGCAATATCATAGCATGAATCGGAAAGATTTGTCAAATTTTTACTTGTATGTTTTCAAAAAATGTGATAATATTATGCACGGTCGTTCGAGTAAGGCAGATAATGCGGGCATTATCGAAAGCCGAACTTGTTCCATTGGAGAAGTACCCAAGCTGGCCGAAGGGGCTCCCCTGGAAAGGGAGTAGGTCGTTGATAGCGGCGCGTGGGTTCAAATCCCACCTTCTCCGGTTCATATTTTTAAAAAGAATGCTTCTGATGATGCCATCGGGAGCATTTTTGGAATTTTTCAGAAAGCAAAGGTTATGATCATGAAAGAAAAAAAACAGTTTCTCCCGGCAGCGGTACTTTTAGGGATGTTTCTGCTATGGACCATTCTGGTCAAAACGGTCGATGTGGCGGCGATCGGGCCGGAGGATACGAAGGTCGGTTTTTCACATCTGAACGGAGCGGTACATGAACTGTTCGGTTTTTCAAATCTGTGGTATACATTGACGAAGATCTCGGGATGTTTTGCGTTTTTAGTGATCGCGGTGTTTGCCCTGCTTGGCTTGATCCAGATGATCGTACGAAAAGATATCCGTAAAGTCGACCGCCCCCTGCTTGCGCTCGGCGGGCTGTATGTCGTAACGGCGGTTCTTTATGTTTTTTTTGAGAAGGTTGTGGTCAATTACCGCCCGGTCATTTTGCCGGGAGAGGAACACGTCGAAGCGTCGTATCCGTCCACACATACCTTGCTGGCGGTTGTGGTTTTCGGGAGCGCGTTTTTGCTGTTCGGGCGCTACGTGCAGAACGAAACGGCACAGGCCATACTGCAGATCGTCAATGTGGTCCTTCTTGTGTTTACGGTTTTGGGACGTCTGCTTTCGGGGGCGCACTGGCTGACGGATATTATCGGCGGGATCCTGCTTGGGGCGGGACTGGTATGTGCGTATGTGCCGCTGTCCAAAGGAAAGCGCAGACGTAAGAAAAGGATTAACGCGCAAAAGCAGCCGATGATCGAGGGGAACGACCGTGAGACCGTCGAAAAACAGCCGACGGCATCGGAAAAGAAGCCAACCATTTCGGAAAAACAGCCCATGGCCCCGGATAAGAAGCCGGCCATCTCTGAAAAGCAGTCGGCGATCGGAGAAAAGGGTTCGAATATTACGGAAATAAAAACGGTGATCGAGAAAAAGCAATCCGCGAGCCTGGAAAAGAAATCGGATGATCCGGATAAGCCCCTTCCCGTTTCGGAAAGCCCGGCAGAAAATGATTAAAAAGATTTTTTAAAATTATATTGCATACAATTAAAATGTGTGCTATAATGAGTCCACGAACCGGAAAAAGAACCATCCGGATGTATCAAAGGAATCATCAGAGAGGAGATAACTATGGCAGCGATCACATTGACAAACGAAAATTTTGAACAGGAAGTATTACAGTCGGATAAGCCGGTGCTGGTAGACTTTTGGGCGACCTGGTGCGGGCCGTGCCAGAAGCAGGGGCCCATCATCGAGGAGCTCGCGGACGAGCTTGCCGATGTGAAGGTAGCGAAGCTCGACGTTGACGAAGCAGATGACATCGCCGGGAATTACAACATCATGTCGATCCCGACCGTGATGGTATTCAAAGGCGGACAGATCGACAAGAAGGCAGTAGGCTTGCAGTCGAAGGAAAGCTTGCTTTCCATGCTGGCGTGACGTCTCGATCATAATTTGAATAATCTTACAGGACATACAATGGATCAAACAGATACAGAAGGAATGAGCTGCGCTGCGCGCGCAGCGGAAGAAGATCTTAAGGACAGGCAGACAAAGAAGCTCGTGTGGCGGCTTGTTTTGTCTGTCCTTTTTTTGCTGCCGCTGATGTATATTCTGGTGGGACATATGGTGCCCGGGTGGGCTCTCCCGCCTATTTTGCGCGACCATGTGCCCGGAATGGTGCTCGCTGAAATCGTCCTTGCGCTCGCCGTTTCAGGTATTGGCCGCCGGTATTTTAAGAGTGACAACACAAATGCCCCGGAAGGGGAGTCCCAGGTGACGGACATCACAAATTCCCCGCAAGGGGAGTTTCACGTGACGGACATCATTCCCCAGGAAACCATCGCCGTCGAACACCTGATGCAGACGGCGCTTATGCTTGAGGGACAGTCCGGGCATAAGCATGCGAAAGCGGTTGTCTCCTTTATGGAGGAGAACGGCGTTCCTTTACACACGCCGGAGCGTTTTACGCAGCTTTCCGGCAACGGGATGGAAGCGGCCTTTGAAGGGAAGACATATCTGACCGGCGAGGAAGAGGCTGTTCGTGAAAGACTGGCCGGCGACAGCGAGCGGAAGAAATTTGACATCTTTTATAAATGCAACCGGATCGATTATCTGGAAAGGCAGGGGAAAACGCCGCTGTTTTTCGCGGAGGACGGGATACTTCTCGGAGCGATCGCCGTGGCAGAAAAGAAACATTGACAATACACCGATAGAGGTACATACTGTTACTAATGCAATAGTTGCAAAAGAAAAGGAGATCGCATGATCAACGAATTTTACAAAGCCCGACTGGGCGGCAAATCCGTGATCCGTGAGCTGTCGGAATACGCGACGGCGCGTGGGCAGGAGATCGGATATGAAAATGTTTTTGATTATTCGCTCGGCAATCCGAGCGTTCCGGTGGCGGATGATTATACGAAGGCGATGATCCGCCTGCATGAAGAGAGTGATCCGATGGATCTGCATGGATATTCGCCCTCTCTCGGGAACACGGCGGTGCGGGGGATTGTTGCAGACAGCTTAAAGCGGCGTTTTGGCGTGCCCTATGAAACGAAGCATATCTTTATGACCTCCGGCGCGGCGGGGGCGATCGCCCATGCGCTCCGGGCAGTGACAAAGCCCGGCGATACGGTGCTTGGGTTCGCGCCGTTTTTCCCGGAGTATATGCCGTATGTCAACGACACGGGAGCGGTGCTTCGGCTGGTGCCTGCCGATACGGAGCATTTTCAGATCAACTTTGATGAGCTGGAGAAGTTATTCGATGACAACGTCGCGGCGGTTCTTATCAATTCGCCGAACAACCCTTCGGGTGCGGTCTATTCCGAGGCGACGCTTAAGCGGCTTTGCGACCTGATGCGGCAAAAGCAAAAGGAGTACGGGCATGACATTTTTCTGATCAGTGACGAGCCGTATCGTGAGATCGTTTTCGACGGAAAGACGGTGCCGTATCCGTCCGCGTTTTACGATAATTCGCTTTCCTGCTATTCGTTTTCGAAATCGTTATCCCTTCCGGGCGAACGGATCGGCTATGTGGCGGTGAACCCGAAGGCGACGGACGCCGATATTCTGGCGATCATCTTCGGGCAGATCTCGCGCGGGATCGGGCACAACTGCCCGTCGTCCTCCGTGCAGCAGGCGGTCGCGCAGGTAATCGATGAGACAAGCGACCTGTCGGTATATGAGACGAACATGAACCTGCTTTACGATATGCTCATCCGTTTGGGCTTTACGGTGGAGCGGCCGGGGGGCACATTCTATATTTTCCCGAAAGCACTGGAAGACGACGCGGTTGCCTTCTGCAAAAAGGCGCTTGCCTATGACCTGATCTTAGTGCCGGCGGATTCCTTCGGGGCGCCCGGGTTCTTCCGGATGGCGTACTGCATCGACACCGAAAAGGTGAAGCGGTCGATCGGGGCGTTTGAGAAATTTGTAAAAGAAGAATATAAAGGATAAAAATTATGTTTTTCCCTGTCACTTATGTTATACTGTTAAGCATAAGTGCATTGATAGAAAGGCATTTCTATGGAAACGCAAAATATGGGGGACGGCTTTCGGACAGCCAGGACGGTGCTCGTCGTCGAAGACGAGTCTGTGAATCAGCAGATGTTGGGCAAGATATTAGGGGGCTCTTACGTTTGCGAATTTGCGAATAACGGCAAGGAGGCGATCCGCCTTCTGATGGCGGACGCGCGGCGTTATTCACTGATCCTGCTTGATCTGCATATGCCTGAAATGGACGGTTATGAGGTCTTAAGATCCGTTAAAAAGGACACCGTCTTAAAACGAATACCGGTTATCGTTCTGACTTCGGAGAAGGATGCGGAGGTTATGAGCTTACAGCTCGGTGCGGTGGATTTTATCCCGAAGCCTTACGATTTGCCCGAAGTTATTTTGGCGCGTGTCAAGCGGACCATCGAACTGTCCGAGAACCGGGACATCATTTCCGCGACGCAGAGTGATCTGCTGACCGGTCTCTTTACGCGGGAATTCTTCCTGGAATACGTTTTTTTACACGACAAAAGTTATCCGTATGTCGGCAAGGACGCCATCGCCGTGAATATCAACCGCTTCCATCTGATCAACGAGATGCGCGGGAGGGATTTCGGTGATCTGGTGCTGCAGCGCGTGGCGAACCGCCTGCGTGCGTATGCGCTCAGACAGCACGGCATTGCCAGCCGGACGGATGCGGATACGTTTCTTATGTATGTTCCCCATGTGGTCGAGCCGGACAAGCTGATCGATGAGCTGGTCGACGGGATCTCGGATCTTCTGGACAATCCGAGACTGCGTTTTCGCATGGGCATTTACCCGAGCGTCGACCGTGCGCTTGACATCCCGAGGAGGTTTGATTGCGCGATATTTGCCTGCAATTCGATCCGCGGCGATTATACGAAGCCGATTGCGTTTTACGATGATAAGATGCATGAGCAGGAGACCTATAACGAGCGTCTGGTCAACGATGTGGAAAAGGCTTTGGAGCGAAGTGAATTTGTCGTATATTATCAGCCGAAGTTCAATGTGAAGGGGGAGAAGCCTGAGCTGACGAGCGCGGAGGCCCTCGTCAGGTGGAATCACCCCGAGCTTGGCATGATCCGGCCGGATATCTTCATTCCGCTGTTCGAGCAGAACGGTCTGGTGCATAACGTGGACCGTTTCGTATGGAAGAAGGCGGCGATGCAGGTGAAGGCGTGGCGCGACAAATACAGCGTGACGCTCCCCGTTTCGGTCAATGTATCGCGGATCGATCTGCTGGAGCCGAACTTTTTGGACGATATCACCCAGATCGCCGTTACGAGCGGCATCACGCCGGCGGATCTTCTCTTAGAGATCACGGAGTCCGCTTATACGGATGATGGCGGGGATATCGTAACGCTTGTGAAGGCATTGAGAGACCGGGGCTTTAGGGTGGAGATGGACGATTTCGGCTGTGGGTATTCGTCGTTGAATATGCTGACATCCCTGCCGATCGATGTGTTGAAGCTGGACATCGGCTTTGTCCGCAACATTCATACCAGTGAGAGGGATTACGGTTTCCTGGAGCTTATGATGGACATCGCGCGGTTCCTTTCCGTGCAGGTCGTCGCGGAGGGCGTGGAGCACGAGGAGCAGCTTGCGCTTTTGAAAAAGGCGGGCGTTGACGTGATCCAGGGCTTTTATTTTTCGAAGCCGCTGCCGGCGGATGAATTTGCGTATTTTATCGAACAAAAGCTGGCCGGATAGATGTTTTTGAGACGGCAGATGTTTGTCCGGATGAATTTTTAGAATGGACGCATCCACGGGAAGATTCGGATGCTTTTAACAATACAACGATACATCTGATAAGGAGTACGAACTATGGTAACGATCAACATCTTAAAGGAATATGGCGCGAACACGGAGGAAGGGCTGGAACGCTGCTTGCAGGACGAGGATTTTTACCTTGATCTTATCCCGTCCGCACTCGACAAGGAGTCTTACGATGCGCTTGAAGCAGCGGTGAAAGCCGGGGACTTAGACAGCGCATTCGACGCGGCGCATGCGTTAAAGGGCGTGCTTGCAAATCTGGCGCTGACGCCGATCTACGAGCCGGCCAGCGAAATGACCGAGCTTTTGCGTGCGCGGACGAAGACGGATTACGCTCCGCTGATGCAGAAGATCTGGGATGAAAGGCAGCGGCTCATCGATATGGCAGGTTTGTAAAGGAATCGACAATATGAAGCGTAAAAAAATCTTAATCGTAGACGATCAGCTCATTACGCTGAAAATGACTACTCATATTTTGGACACGCGTTATGACATCATCTGTGCAATGTCGGGTACCGAGGCGATCGCGCTTTATAAAAAGGAACGCCCGGATATGATTTTAACGGATCTTAATATGCCGCAGATGTCCGGCTTTGAGCTGCAGAATACGCTGCAGGAGATGTACGCCGAGCATATTCCGATCATGTTTATGACGGCGGACGAGAGCGAGGAGGCGGAAAGCAGGGGCTTCGAGAACGGCGCCGTTGATTTCATCCGCAAGCCGTTTCGGGCGGATGTGCTGCTTCGGCGCGTCGAGAATATTCTGCAGAATCTGGACAAGATCGCCGGCTTAAAGCGTGCGGCGGAGACCGATCCGATGACGGGGCTTCTGAATAAGGCGTCCTCGCAGAGCGAGATCGGAATGATGTGCCGGGAGACGCCGGGCACGCTGATGATGATCGACCTTGACAGCTTTAAGCTGGTCAATGACATATACGGTCACAATATGGGCGATAAGATCCTGATCCGTTTTGCCGAGATCATCCAGTCGGCGATCCGTGCCACGGATCTGGCCGGGCGTATGGGCGGTGATGAGTTCATCGCGTTCTGCCAGCACGTCAAAGAGGAGAGCGTGATCGCGGAGAAGACCGCCTATATCAACGAAGAGCTGATGAAGTCCGCAAGGGAATATATGGGTGATGATATGACGATTCCGCTCGGCGCCTCCATCGGTGCGGTTTGTGTGCCCGATGAGGGGACGGATTTCCTTACGGTGTATCAGAAGGCGGATCGTGCGCTGTATACGGTGAAGCAGAACGGCAAGCATGGGTATGCCATCTTCCGCGAGGCAGCGAAGACAAAGGAAAAGATGCCGGTTGCCAAGACAGATATCGCCAGGGAAATGATGATCTTAGGTGAGCGGGGCCGCGGCAGGGGCGCATACCGTCTGCCGGAGGAGCAGTTTGCGCTGATCTACCGCTTTTTGGTGCGGATGGAGTCGAATTACCACAAGGAGAACCGGCTCGTCATTTACCGGCCGGTTGACGAGCGTGCGGCGGAGAAGACCGAAGAGTTCTGTGATACCGTCTGCCGGACACTGCGTGCCAGCGATGTCGTTACGTGCCGGGAGGGCAAGTGCGTGATGATCCTTCTGATGGAGATGGACAACATCTCGTGTACGCTTGTACTCGACCGCATCGCCGAGATGTGGGCGAAGAACGGCGCAGGGTATCAATTCAGCCATGAAGTGGCGGTTTTGGCAGACAAGGAGTGACGCTTCATGGAGCAGAACGTTCACACTAATGCATGGATACCGAAAGCGGTTGTGGTCGCGTTTTTAGATGTTATTGCGATGATCGCGGTTAACTTCACGGCATTGTGGATGCGGTATGATTTTCGGTTTGCTTCAGTGCCGGAAGATTATGTGCGGCATTCGCTGCATTATTTGCCATATTGCATCGGTATGACTCTCGTCGTATATTATATTTTCAAGCTGTATCAGATGATCTGGCGGTTTGCC
>JAFSYD010000110.1 GCA_017443685.1 Lachnospiraceae bacterium
GGATTGGCTACTGATTTTTACCGCATTTTGACCTTGAAATCTCTCTCGGCCTCCCGCTTCATATCTTTCTTCGCGATGTCATGCCGCTTGTCATACAGCTTCTTTCCTTTTGCCAGCGCAATCTTTAACTTCACACGGCTTCCGGAAAAATACACCTCCACCGGAACGATCGTATAACCGGCTTCCATCGTCTTGCCGATCAGCTTGCGGATCTCGTATTTATGCAATAACAGCTTCCGCGGACGAAGGGGATCCTTATTCATGATATTCCCCATCTCATAGGGCGATATGTGCATCTGATAGATCATCACCTCGCCGTTTTCGAGGCGGACATACGCTTCCTTGATCGAACATTTCCCCATACGAAGCGACTTCACCTCGGTTCCGACCAGAGAAATCCCCGCCTCGTAGATCTCTTCAAGGAAATAATCATGATGAACCTTTTTATTGTTGGCGATCAGCCGCCCTTTTTCCTTTGCCATAATGCTTCCTGCTTTCCGATGCTTTTTTCAAGCGTTTCCGATCCGCGTCCTTTTTTTCCCGCCGTTTGCCGCCGGAAGCATCGCGGAACGCATCCGTTTCCTTTTTTTGCTTTTTGCCCGGACGGCCTTCGTGATCTCCTTTTACGCTCCTGCGTTTTGCGGGTTTTATGCCCATTTTACGCTTTGTGCCGCCTTTTTGTCCCGCCACGACGAAATCCAGCGTCCGCTGCTTTTCATCACAGCCCTCTACGCGGATCTTTATCGGCGTTCCGAGACGGTAATGCCGGTTAAAATGCCGGCCGATGAGTTCATAGGTTTCTTCCGAAAACGTATAATAATCGTCCTTTAACGTCGCCATGGGAACCATCCCCTCCACCGTATTCGGCAGGGTGACATAGAGCCCCCAGTTCGTTACGCCCGATATGATCCCTTCATATTCCTCTCCGATATGATCGGCCATATATTCGACTTTCTTTAGCTTTTCCACGTCACGCGAAAGGTCGTCTGCCCGCTTTTCACTGGCCGTGGCAGACTTGGCCGTCTGCGGTAAAAGCGCCATATAAAACGCCTTGCGCCTACGTTTTAAGCTTCCTGACAGTTCCTCCTTTCTGATCCGGTGGATCATCAGATCCGGATACCGTCTGATCGGCGAGGTGAAATGCGAATAATACTCCGCCGCCAGTCCGTAATGTCCAACTTCATCCGTCCGGTATTCCGCCCGCTGCATGGAACGAAGGACAAGGGTGGAGATCAGATTCTCCTCCGGCGTTCCCTGCACCCTTTTGATCAGACGCTGCAGCTCCTTCGGCTCCACATTGCCGTTCTCCTGCTTAAATCCATATCCGAACTTCGCGATAAAACGCCTTAGATCAATGATCTTATCCGGCGACGGCTTGTCATGTGTCCGGTACAAAAACGGGATATCTTTTTCAAAAAAAGTCTCGGCCACCGCTTCATTGGCTGCGATCATAAAGTCCTCTATGATCCGCTGGGAAACGCCGCGCTCGTATGGCTCAATTGCCACGGGGTGTCCATTACCGTCCATTTTGATCTTCGCTTCGGTAAAGTCAAAATCGATCGCACCGCTTTCTTCCCTGCGGCGGCGGATCTTCGCCGCAAGATGCTCCATGATCTTAAAATCTTCCGTCATATCCGCATACCTGCTCTTAAGGCGGCTGTCGTTATCCTCTAAGATCTTATTCACATCGGAATAAGTCATCCGATGCGTCACACGAATGACCGAAGGTTCGACCCGGGCTTCTATCCGCTTCCCTTCCCCATCAAAGCGCATGATACAGGAAAGTGTAAGCCGATCCTCCCCTTCATTCAGCGAACAGATTCCGTTGCTTAAGGTATGCGGCAGCATCGGGATCACCCGGTCAGCCAAATAGATGCTCGTCGCACGCTTTGCCGCCTCTTTATCAAGAAGGGAGCCTTCCTTCACATAGTGCGAAACATCGGCAATATGCACGCCTAAAATATAATCCTCTCCGTCCCGTTCGACCGATACGGCATCATCAAAATCCTTGGTATCGTCGCCGTCGATCGTGACTGTCCTTTGATCCCGCAGATCCCGTCTGCCGCTTAATTCCTTTTTTGTTACCGGTTCTGAAACCTCCATCGCCTCGGCAAGCACCTCGGGCGGGAACTCATAAGGGACACCTGCGTCTTTCACCATGGACAGTATATCAACGCCGGGATCATCCTTATGTCCGAGGATCTCTGTGATCTCTCCTTCCGCGGCCCTCTTATCGTTGCCATAGCGGACGATCTGACAGACGACCTTCTGTCCATCCACCGCATGGTGACGCCGATCCTTTGCGATATAAATATCCTGGTTGTATTTACGGTTATCCGGTATGACAAACGCACCGCCGCGGTTCTTTTCGAAGGTGCCGACCACCTGCGTGACCGCATGCGTCACTACGGCCGTGATCCTGGCCTCCTTATTCCGCCCGCTTATGCCTGTGATCCGCTCTATGATGACCGTATCCCCGTCAAAAGCCTTGGCTGTGTTCGCCTTTGCGATATAATAATCTTCCTGTTCATCCTCGATACTGACAAAGCCGAAGCCTTTGGCGTTCGCCATATATTGTCCGACAAGAAGTCCCTTAGGGATCGGCTCCTTAGCCGGCACCTTCGGCCGTATCGTTGTGGTAATGCGTTCGCGTCCTTTGCGAAGCAGCTCCTTAATTCCCATGAATCCTCACTTCCATAAAAGAACCACCGACATTACATCGGTGGTTCCTTATCCCAATCTTAAACAATTACAGGCTTCCTATGTTCAGGACCGCAGCTATGACAAAGAACAGAATGACCAAAACGGTCGTCGCCTTTACGAGCATCCCTTCCCGGGAACGTCCTTTGTTCTTGCTCCAATAACTTTCGGTGCTGGCTGACTGTCCGCCTAACGAGCCTAAGCCCGCAGACTTACCTTCCTGAAACAGGACAATAATCGTAAGAACCACACTAATGATAATAAGCGCGATCATAAGTACTGTTTTCAGCATAAAAAACTGACCTCCTGCATGTCATTATAACATTAAGCATATTATCACAGTCCGGCGGATAAATCAAGCAAAATTTTATCCTTGCGCAAGCTATACACAAGCCTTCATTAAGGATACGATCAATATGCGATACCCTGTGCGATCATTGCCTCCGCAACCTTTTCGAAGCCGGCGATGTTCGCGCCTGCAACGAGGTTGCCTTCAAGGCCGTACTTCTTCGCAGCATCATCACATGCATGGAAAATGCTCTCCATGATACCCTTTAACTTCGCATCCACTTCCTCGAAGCTCCAATGCAGACGCTCGGAGTTCTGGGACATTTCCAGTGCGCTTGTTGCAACACCGCCTGCGTTCGACGCCTTTGCCGGTCCGAACAGCACGCCCTTCGACTGGAATACAGCGATCGCTTCCGGTGTGGACGGCATATTCGCTCCCTCGCAGACAGCGATAACGCCATTAGCAACAAGTGTATTTGCCGCTTCCTCATCCAGCTCGTTCTGCGTTGCGCACGGTAATGCGATATCGCACTTTACGGACCAGATGCCTGCGCAGCCTTCCGTATAAGTTGCGGACGGAACACGCTCGGCATACTCCTTGATACGTCCTCTCTCCACTTCCTTGATCTGCTTAACAACATCAAGCTGAATGCCTTCCGGATCATATACATAACCGTTCGAGTCAGACATCGCAACTACCTTGCCGCCGAGCTCGGTAGCCTTCTGGTTCGCATAGATCGCTACGTTGCCGGAACCGGAAATGACAACCGTCTTGCCCGCAAACGAATCGTTCTTCATGCATTTCAGCATCTCTGCCGTATAGTAGCAAAGTCCATAACCGGTCGCCTCGGTACGTGCCAGGGATCCGCCGTAGCTTAAGCCCTTGCCGGTCAATACACCTGTGAACTCGTTGCGCAGTCTCTTATACTGTCCGTACAGATAACCGATCTCACGTCCGCCGACACCGATGTCGCCTGCCGGAACGTCCGTATCAGCGCC
>JAFSYD010000111.1 GCA_017443685.1 Lachnospiraceae bacterium
AGGGCAAGGCCGTCATTCCGCTCCAGCGTCATTCCGACGCTCCACTCATTGATGAACAAAAGCAGCGGCCGCCCGCGCATATCCTTTACCTTCTTCATATCGCTCGTGCCCGAAATGTTCTCCACCTTCGTATCCGGGCTTGTGATCCAGCGGATATACTCGTATGGAAGGCTCTCCAGCGTGATCTCCACCCCGTATTCGTTATTCAGGCGGAACTTTAACACGTCAAACTGCAGTACGCCGACCACACCGACGATGATCTCTTCCATGCCCGTATTGAATTCCTGGAAGATCTGGATCGCGCCTTCCTGGGCGATCTGCTCGATGCCCTTCATGAACGCCTTCCGCTTCATCGTATCCACCTGCCGGACGCGTGCGAAATGCTCCGGAGCGAAAGTCGGGATCCCTTCGAAGGCAAAGCGCTTCCTGCCGCCGATCAAGGTGTCGCCGATGGAAAAAATACCCGGATCAAATATCCCGATGATATCGCCGGCGTAAGCCTCCTCTACGATCTTACGCTGCTCTGCCATCATCTGCTGCGGCTGCGATAAACGTACGGACTTGTTCCCCTGCATATGGAACACGTCCATACCGGCGGTAAACTTCCCGGAGGTGATCCGCATAAAAGCGATCCGGTCACGGTGCGCTTTGTTCATATTCGCCTGTATCTTGAATACGAAGGCGGAAAAATCGGGATCAAAGGGATCGACCTCGCCTGCGTCACTCATACGGGACAATGGGGATGTCGTCATTTTTAAGAAATGCTCCAAAAAAGTCTGCACGCCGAAATTGGTCAAAGCCGACCCGAAAAACACCGGCGACAGCTCCCCCTTTGATACCAGCTCCTGGTCAAAGGCCGCGCCGGCCCCGTCTAAAAGCTCCAGCTCATCACAAAGCGCCTGCTTCGCCTCTTCCCCGATCTCGGAAATAAGTGCGGGATCATCAATGCCGATATGCTTTTGTTCGCCTTCCTTCGTGCCCTTCATCGTATCCGAAAAGGTCATGACCTCGCGGCTCGCGCGGTCGTATACACCTTTAAAATCCTTGCCCGAACCGATGGGGATATTGATCGGACAGGTGGCGATCCCAAGCTCATTTTCAATGTCGTCCAAAAGCTCGAAGGTATCCCGGGCATCCCGGTCCATCTTATTGATAAAGGTAAACACCGGAATATGCCGCAGCCTCGTAACCTTAAAGAGCTTCCTCGTCTGCGGCTCAACGCCCTTCGACGCATCGATCACCATCACCGCGGAATCCGCCGCCATCAGCGTCCGGTAGGTATCCTCCGAGAAATCCTGATGCCCCGGGGTATCCAGGATATTGATGCAGCAGCCGCCGTATTCGAACTGTAAGACCGATGACGTTACCGAGATCCCCCGCTGCTTTTCGATCTCCATCCAGTCGGACACCGCGTGTCTGGCCGTCGCTTTTCCTTTTACCGAACCGGCAAGATTGATCTGTCCGCCGTAGAGCAAAAACTTTTCGGTCAGCGTCGTTGTCCCGGCATCCGGATGCGAAATGATCGCGAATGTACGGCGTTTTTTAATTTCTTCCTGTAAACCCATTGCTAAATCCTCAAGAACTGTTCAGAAATAACTTCATAAAATTGCGCCGAATTATCGATGTTATTTCTGAACAGTTCCTTATAACAAAGGCGCGGCTCTAACGGACCGCGCCTAACTTACGTATTAGTTGTATTTTCTTTTTCTAGCCGCTTCAGACTTCTTCTTGCGCTTTACGCTCGGCTTCTCGTAATGCTCACGCTTGCGGATTTCCTGCTGGATGCCCGCCTTGGCGCAATTTCTCTTAAAACGGCGCAATGCGCTGTCCAAAGACTCATTCTCTTTTACGATTACACTCGACAACTTCAACCCTCCCCTCCGGCTTAAACTTGTGTTACCGATAGGGTAAACATGTAGGTTTTCCTACGCACATACGGTATTATACCATAAAATGCGGATTCGTCAAATGAAAATTTTTGAAAAAAAATTTCAAAAAGGGTCCCGGCAAAAGCCCGGCTGCCGTCAGCGCATGGATATCCCGCGCGAGACAGACATCGCGATCCCCATCTCCGCCATCAAAATCGACAGTGCCGTACCTCCGTAGCTGATGAACGGCAGGGTGATGCCGGTATTCGGGATGGAATTGGTCACAACCGCGATATTAAGGAGCACCTGCAGCGCGATGTGCACCATAATGCCGATCACAAGATACGAGCCGAAGGCATCCTTTGCATTGATCGCAATGATCATAAAACGCCACAGCAAAAGGATGTACATCAGAACCACGCAGATCGCGCCGAAGATCCCGAGCTCCTCGCAGATGATGGAAAAGATCATATCATTCTGCGCCTCGGGTACGGGGCCGAGCTTTTGCATGCTCTCACCCAGGCCCTTCCCGAACAGCCCGCCCGAACCGATCGCGTACAGCCCCTGCAGGGTCTGATAGCCTCTCTCGTATTCCTCCGGGTGCAGCCATACGCTGATGCGCTCGCTTCGGTAGCCTGCCATCGAAATGAACATAATGATACCGAGCACGCCGCAGAGTCCGAGCACGATAAAGACGCGGATATCCGGCGCCGCGATAAAAAGCATGGTAAACGCGATCCCCATGATGATGACCGCCGTCGAAAGGTTGGAATACGCGACTAAGACGACCGCCGGCATCACCACCGCAAAAAGCCGGACCACATTCGTATTATCGTTTAAAATATTCGCATGACGGGAGATCAGAAATGCCATCAGGATAATGACCGATACCTTCGCGATCTCCGACGGCTGGATCGAAATACCTCCGATGTAAAGCCAGCGGGAGGAGTTATTTAACGCCGTTCCCTTAAAGATAACGATGACATTCAGTGCCAGCGCGATCCAGTAGAACGTCCACGCAAAGGGCTCTAAAAACTTGTAGCCGATCACATTGACCGCCACGATAGCAACCACGCCCAGGCCCGCCGCGAACATCTGCCGCTTTAAAAAGAAGAGAGAGTCATCGTATTTTAAAGTCGCCATATACGCACTCGTCGAATAGAGCATAATGAAGCCGAACGCCACCAGCAGCATTACCATAACGACCAGCCCGGAGTCAAAATACTGTACGCC